>JAJZDO010001060.1 GCA_021805955.1 Acidobacteriota bacterium | reverse complement strand
GCAAAATACAGGCCCGACTGATGCTTGACCGAACGTGAAGCCGAAACCGAGATGAGCGTGACAAGAGCCGACAGCGCCAGCATCAAAGCGCCAAGCCCATCGACTCCGAGGTGGTATTCGATACCAAGATCGGGTACCCAGATGGTGCGTTCGACAAAAGCCATCTGGCCGCTGGCTCCGACCGAGAACCATACCCAGAGCGTGGCAACAAGAGCGATCAGCGAAACACCCACAGCGACCCAACGAGCGCGCTTGCCGGAAAACCCGGCAACGATGGCGCCGACTGCGGGCAAGGCCGTGAGCATGGTAAGAGTGCCGGTCATAACGTCACCTGCCCGGTAATGGATGCAGCCATCAGAACCACCGCAAGAAGGATGAGCAAGCCAATGGTCAGCGTGCGCAGATAGTTGGGAGCACGCCCGGCTTGCAACCACGCCAGTACTCCTCCGGCGGTCGTCAATTCTTCGCAGCCTTTATCGAATCCGCCGTCGATCCACTGACTGTCCATCAAACGATTGCACCAGCCCAACGCATGGAAGCCTGAGGATATCGAAGCGACGATGCTGCCCCAGAATCGCCGATCGAGCCAGCCGGCAAACGAAGCCAGAAGAGTATATGCACGCAGGATCGTCGCCTGATACAACTCGTCGAAGTAGAGACGCGATTCAAGCCAGCCAAACACTCGGGGCGATACGCGTTGAAGAACGTCTGGATCAGTATCCGCGCGATTGGCTTGAGTGACGTAGAGACGCCAGCCCACGCCGAGAGCCACAAAGACCAGCGTGGACGCGAGCAACATCATGGGGACAAGGCCAGGCTCGCCAAATCCGGCGAGATCGAAGGCCAGAGAACGACCATCAAGGAATGCGGTAAACCATGGCCAGGCTGGTGTTCCCAGAACGCCGAGCGCCATGGCAAAAAACGCCAGTACGACGAGCGGAATAGTCATGACGGCGGGGGATTCATGCGCGTGACCATGACCTCTCCAGGAGCCGAGGAAGACGTAACCTACCTGACGCATCATGTAAAACGCAGTGAGCAAGGCACCGATCAGGAGCATCCAGAATGGTCCCTGCGAGACGGGCCAGTGATGGGCCGCGCCAACGATCGCATCCTTGCTCCAGAAGCCGGAAAAGAAGATCGGAAAACCGCTGAGCGCAAGCATGCCGACAGTGTAGGCAGCAAAGGTGATCGGCATCTGCGCACGCAACCCGCCCATCCTGCGAATATCCTGCTCTTCGTGGCAGCCATGGATGACCGAACCGGCACCAAGGAAAAGCAGTGCTTTGAAGAATGCATGCGTAATCAGATGGAAGATGCCTACAGCAACTCCGCCAGTGGCCAGGCCAACCATCATGTAGCCCAGCTGGGAGACCGTGGAATAGGCAAGAATACGCTTGATGTCGAACTGGGCGACGGCAACAAGAGCACCGAAGAGCGCGGTAGCCGCGCCAACCCAGGCCACAACCGTAAGCGACGCCGTCGTAGTCCCAGGCCCCGCGCCAGCGCTCATCAGCGGATATACCCTTGCCACAAGATAAACTCCGGCAGCCACCATAGTCGCCGCGTGAATCAGCGCCGAGACAGGGGTCGGTCCTTCCATGGCATCGGGCAGCCAGACGTGCAGTGGAAGCTGTCCGCTTTTGCCGGCAGCGCCCGCAAAAATGAGCAACCCGATAGCGCCCGCAGCGCTCAGTCCCCCGGCGGCATGCTGGCTCAGCAATGTCGCAAGCGCAGCCGGCTCGATGGCCCCCGCACCGTGGTTGTAAAAAAGCAGCGTGCCGGTTTGTGCAAAGAGCCACACCATGCCCAGCAGAAAGAAAATATCTCCGACACGAGTTGTCAGAAACGCCTTCTTTGCTGCCGCAGCGGCGCTTGGTTTGTGATACCAGAAACCGATCAGCAGATAGGACGTCAGACCCACAATCTCCCAGCACATGAAAAGCAGCAACAGGCTGTTGGCAATCAGGACTCCCAGCATTCCGCCGGCAAAGAGTGCAAGAAAACAAAAGAAGCGGGTGAAGTTTTCATCGTGGCTCATGTAGCCGATCGAATAGATGAAGATCAGCGAGCCAACAAAGGTGACCATGACCAGCATGATGGCGGCCAGCGGGTCCAGCACCCAGCCCATCTGCAATGTGGCCGAGCCAAAGGTGAGCCAATCGAAGCTGACGATCTCACGTGTCGGGTTGCCGCTGCTCCGATTTATGAGCACATGGGCAAAGGCTGTGACGGCAAGCAGGAATGAAACGAGAAGAGCTCCGATCGCCAGAGTCGCAGCGGGTTTGCGACGAGGCTGCGGCATGAGGGCAATCAGTCCGGAGGCAACCATGGGCAGAAAAGGAATCAGCCAGAGATTGCGAACAATCCATGCCATCGAGGCGGCATCCGAGGAAGAGGCAGGAAGCATTGGCGAAGTCATTATCCCTTCATCCTCGCCATCTCATCGAGATCGGTTGTCTTAGAGTGCCGATACCAGGCGATCACGAGGCCAAGGCCAACGGATGCTTCCGCGGCTGCCACGGCAATCGAAAAGAGCGCAAAAAGCATGCCCGTCATCAGTTCCGGATGTGGCCCAAAGCGCCAGAATGCGATGAGATTTAGATTGGCAGCATTCAGCATGAGTTCAATCCCGATAAGCACGAGAATGGCATTCCGCCGCGTGAGCGCAATCCCCAGTCCAATGGCAAACAAAAGCGCAGCAACGATGAGATACGGCGTCAGAGTCATCGCATCTCCTTCTGATCTTCCGGCATTGCAACAATAACCGCTCCAATGAGGGCAACCGTCAGCAGGATCGCGACAATTTCCAGGGGAAGAACATACGGTCCCATCAAAGCCTGACCGATCTGCTGCACGGTCACCTTCACTGCATGATCCCCCGAAACGGGCAAAGGCGAGCGTACAAGCGCAACGATGAGCACAAAGCCCACGGCTACCGAAGCGATCCACCCCAGACGCCAGCCAGCAGCAGCAATCAGGCGGTGTGGCGTCAACGCTCCAGCCCCGCGGGTCAGCAGAATGGCAAAGACAACCAGGATGGCAACGGCTCCGATATACACAAGAATCTGTGAAAGCCCTACGAACTGCGCTCCGAGACTGAGATACATCAAAGCCAGTCCAACAAATGTGACGGAGAGACTCAAAGCGCAATGCACCAGATTGCGCAGCAAAGCGGCTGCCGCAGCTCCGGCCAGCGTCAAGATGGACAGTAATCCGAAGATCAAACCCTCAATCATCGCTGTCGATATCCTTTCCGTCGGCTTATCCGTTCAGTCGGCATAGCGATAACTCCTCGGACTAATATTTTGCTGGCGCAGCAGTGTGCGCGCCAGCAGAACATAGGCCAGCACCAGCACGGCAGCACAAACCAGCCAGCGTATGAGCTCCGCAACTGTGCCGCCGCCCAGCCACTCCCCTAAAAATCTCCAGGCCGCTGCGACACAGAGATTGAGCAGAGACAGCGGCAGCATGAACTTCCAGGCGAAATTCATTAACTGATCCTGGCGAAGTCGCGGCAGTGTGCCCCTGAGCCAGATGAAAAAGAAGATGGCCAGAAAAAGCTTGGCAAAAAACCACGCCCAGGAGGGAATAAACGTCAAGAACGAGAACGGAGCGCCCCAGCCGCCCAGAAACAGCGTAATTCCGTAGCCGGCAATCGACATCATACCCAGATATTCGCCCAAAAAAAACAGGGCAAACTTGAATCCGGAGTACTCCGTGAAGTAGCCCGCCACCAGTTCAGACTCCCCCTCGGGCAGGTCAAACGGCGAACGATTTGTTTCCGCAAGAGCAGCCACGACGAAGAGCGTAAAACCGGCGAAACCCCAGGGAGTGAAAACGTACCAGTGGGGGAAGATGCCCGTGAATCCGCCTTGTGCCTGAACAATGGCCGTGGGAGCGAGCGATCCCGTCATCATGACGGCAACCACCGCCGCGAGCAGTAGCGGCACCTCATAGCTAATCATTTGTGCAACAGCACGCATCGCCCCGAGCAGCGAGTATTTGTTGCGACTGGACCAGCCCGCCATGAAGATCGAAAGCTCGGTCGAAGCGCCGACCGCAAAGAAAAGCAAAATTCCCGCGTCGATGTTCAGCAGAACCATATTCCGACCGACAGGCAGCACGGCATATCCGAGGAAAATGGCAACGACGAGTACAACCGGAGCCAGAAAATGCACGACATCATCTGCGTTTCGCGGAACGATATCTTCTTTGGTCAGCGACTTGATTGCGTCTGCGATAGGCTGCAGAATGCCGAACGGCCCCACGCGATTTGGCCCCAGCCGATTCTGCATACGTCCCAGCCCCTTGCGCTCGAGCACAGTTGTCAGCGCAAAAATTGCTGGGAATACGGCCACGATTCCCACGACACCCAGAATCATCGAAACCCAGGGCTGGAGAACTGTCGGAAACAGCGCTGCGACATGATGCTGCAAGAGAACGAAGAACTGGTCGAGAGTGGCTGAGTTCACGGCTTCACCCCCTCTGCGTTCGATCCGGCTGAACCGGCATCGGCCTTTCGAGCGGCAGCTTCCGCGGCACTTTTTGCAGCGGCTGCTTCCGCGGCGGCTTTTGCTTTGGCCTCGACTTTCTCCTTCTCCTCGGCCAGTCGCGCATCCACTTCTGCGGCTTCCGTGGGATGTATCCGCTGGAAATGCTCATTCGACTTGGCCAGCTTGTGCTTGTCGAGGATGAGACCGCCAAAACGATCGTCGGTGCTCAACTCAAACTCCGTATCCATCTTGATGGCTTCAAAGGGACAGACTTCGACACAAATCTGGCAGCTCATGCACACAGAGATATCAATGTCGAAACGCGCTGGATAGAACTGTGGCTTGCCCACATAGTCGGGTTTCTTGTCTGTGCTTTTGACGATATAGATACACTTCGGCGGACATTCCTTCTCGCATATCTGACAGGAGACACAACGCAATCCCGCTTCCGGATCCTCGCCGTCGTACACCAGAAACGGAAAGTCGCGCGTATTCTCAATGGGCAGCAGACGCTGCTCAGGATATTCAACGGTCGTCAAACGATCTTCTGAGACGAAACTGCCGGCAAAATTTTTGGCCGTCTCTGCAAGCCCTTTCAGAATTCCTTCGCCTAACATCGCGCCTCCTGCTGCGAGCGTCTATTCATCGATCCACCTCGCCAAGCACAATGTCGACGCTGCCAAAAATCAAGACGACGTCCGCCACATTCTGTCCCAGACACATATCCTCCAGGATGGTCAGATTGATGAGCGAAGGCGGCCTTACACGATAGCGATAGGGGTTGCCGGTTCCGTCGCTGATCAGATAGAAACCGAGTTCGCCCTTCGGCGCTTCAATCCGTCCGTATGCCTCGCCAGGCTTGGGCCGAAAGCCACGAGGTTTGGATTTTGGATCAAGAATCGGACCGTCAGGAAGCTGCGGAATCGCCTGCTCCAGAATCTTCACCGATTCCCTCATCTCCAGCACTCGAAGCATGTAGCGATCGTAGATATCGCCGTGTTCACCCAATGGAACGCGAAAGCTGAAACGATCATAGATGCCGTAATGATCCACCTTGCGCAGATCGTAGTTCACACCGGTTGCCCTCAACATGACACCGGTAACTCCGGCGTTGACCGCAAGATCAGGCTTCAAAATGCCCACGCCCTGCGAACGGGCCATCAGGATTTCATTCGAGGTCAACAGCGCTTCGATTTCATCGATAAATCGCGGCAGTCCGGCAACCACCAGTTTCGCTGCATCAAGCCAGTCAGCAGGAAGATCGACGCGGCATCCTCCGAAGCGCATGTAGTTGCACATCATGCGCGAACCGCTGAGCGATTCAAACAGATCAAGGATTTTTTCTCGCTCGCGAAACGCATACATGAGCGGCGTTCCGCTCGCTCCCATCTCCTGCAGGAGAAAGCCGATGGCGCTTGCGTGATTCTGTATGCGGGTCAGCTCGGCGGTAATGACTCGCAGGTACTCGGCGCGCTCTGGAACCTCGATGCCGGCAAGCTTTTCGACAGCCAGAGCATAGGCCCAGTTATTCGTCATGGAGCAGAAATAATCCAGCCGATCCGTGTAGGGCATTGAAGCCAGATAGGTCGTCTTCTCAGCGATCTTTTCGTGGTTCCGATGGAGGTAGCCAAAGACCGGCTTGAGACGCACGACGCGCTCGCCATCGAGCGCCACATCCATGCGAAAGACGCCGTGAGTGGATGGATGATGAGGGCCCATCGCCACTTCGAGAAGCTCATCCTGCGACTCGACCTCGATGACCGGCGGCAGATAGGATCGGATGGCGAGATCACTCATTGCGCACCGCCCTGCACAGCCTGCAAGCGCTGCTGGTCAGCTCGCTTGAGCACTTCGTCATGCGGAGTCGGCTCATATTCGTAATCGTCAGGATCCATATAATCTCTGCGCG
>JAJZDO010000338.1 GCA_021805955.1 Acidobacteriota bacterium | reverse complement strand
GCGGCTTTCCTCGGTTTGGAAATGGCGGGGCGAGAGCGCAGCACGTCGTAACCCTGGCTCTCAATTGCACGTAAAATCTCCTGACCGCCGCGACTGAACAATGCAATGTCGACGGCCATCTCTTTGTCGACATAGCGAAGCAAGGGAGTACCGGCATCGAACAATTTCCGCGTGTACGTCACTTCATACTCCATCAGCCTGCGAAATTCAGGGCTAAATCGCCGGTCGCGAATCTGGTCCTCGCCAACACCAAATCGCTCCATGTCTTCCAGCGGAAGATAGATTCGATGGCGCAGATAGTCCTCGCGCACATCCTGCCAGAAGTTCGCCAACTGCAAGGCTGTACACGTGAAGTCTGAAAGCGCAAACAGTTCCGGCTCACAATGGCCGCAGGCATATAACACCAGATGTCCAACCGGATTGGCGGAATTGCGGCAGTAGCCGAATACATCCTGCATCGTGCGATAGCGTGTGACAGTCTGGTCCTGGCGAAACGCAACCAGCAAATCGGCAAACGGACTTTTGGGAATGTTGCAGACGCGGATCGTTTCCGCGAGAGCAACAAATACAGGATGACGCGTGATTCCGCGATAGCAGGCGTCCAGCTCGCCATTCCAGAAATCCAATAGCGCCAGCGATAGCTGCGCATCGCCCACTTCGTCTCCCAAGTCATCGGAGATACGGCAGTATGCGTAAATGCTTTGAAAGTGCGGGCGCAAGCGCCTGGGAAGAAACCATGTTGCTACGTGGAAATTCTCGTAGTGCGATTCGGCCAGCTCGCGGCAGTATGCCTGTGCTTCCGTCAGTGTGGGCGTGTGCGTTGGCATGCGGTACCGGGCAGGAAGTTTTTTCCATGCAGCCTCCAATGCCGCTTCGGAATTTCTGTCCGTTTGTTGCAGCCCGCTACCGATCACGCATATCCTCGCCGGGATGGATCGCAATTTTGATGTCGTTGTTACGGTTTAGAAACCTACGGAAAACAGGAACCAGTTCTTCCAGCGACGCGCTTCCCGTCAGGAATTTATCGCTCTGGAAATGACCGCTCGCAATCCAATCGAAGGCACGACGACACACGGACGGACGATGATGGAAGCTGGCTCGCAGGGTAAGGTCGTTGTAATGCAGGCGGTTGGTATCGAGCGCTACTTGCGTTCCCGCCGGGCATCCACCAAAAAAATTGACCACCCCGCCTTTACGCACCATATCCACTGCCCACTGCCATGTCTCGGGCGTCGCAACCGCTTCAATGACCGAGTCGGCGCCGCGGTGCTGTGGAGTGAGCGCGCGAACGGATGCGATCACGTCGCCGGTCTCCGTGGTCTGCACCACGTGGCAAGCTCCAAAGGAACGCGCCAGCTTCACTTGTTCCGGGTGCTTCACCACAGCAATTACATCGATTCCGTTCAGTGCGGCTGTATGAATAAACATCAGCCCAATGGGGCCCGCCCCAATCACAATCATCTGATCGCCAGCCTGCGCGCCAGTCTCGTCCATGCCGTGCAGCACACAGGCCAGCGGCTCTGTCAGCGCCGCATGTTCCAGTGGTATGGAATCGGGAACATGAAACGTATTCATCACCACGATACGGGCGGGAATTCGAAAATATTCGGCATAGGCGCCGTTGTTGAAGATCAGGTCGTCGCACAGATTTTCCTGTTGCCGCCCGCAGAAATAACATTCGCCGCAGGGTGCGGAGTTCACCGCGACCACGCGATCCCCTTCCTGGAAGTTTGTAACTCCAGCGCCAACCTGCGAAACCACGCCTGCCATCTCATGACCAAAAGGTGCGGGCGGCTTTAGCATTCTCTCGTGGTAGCCGCGACGAAATACTTTCAGGTCGGTTCCGCAAGTCAAGGCGGCCGCGACACGTACAACTATCTCCCCGGAGCCCGCTTCGGGAACTGGCAGCCGTTGGATCCGGACATCTTCTTTGCCGTACAAAATAGCGGCGTTCATTTCAGCGGCCATATCGATAGTTTCGCAAACTGCATGGTGAGTCGATCGACTTGTAGCTTCTTTCATCCTTGACATAAGGGAACGTTGGGCTACTACGCTTGAATCACTACTTTCATGGAATCTGGCTTCGGTTCTGATGCGAATGCAATCGCTTCCGCCGCCTGTTCCAGCGGAAAGGTATGGGAGATCAAACGGGTTAAATCAAAACGGTCGGTATAGCCGTCCAGAACCAATTGGGAAGCCGTCTGTTGCACATCGGCGGATGAACTGTAGGATCCGATCAGAGATTTTTCGTCCATGCATATCGCGGCAGGGTCAATCACGGTCTCGCCATGCTGGGTGGCGGCAAACAGCAGCACTCTGCCGCCAAAACGCGCTGCATCCATCGCGGGGCGAATCAATGCATTTCCGCCTACGGCCACAATCACAACATCCGCGCCGCGGCCTTCTGTGTGTTCTTTCACAATGGCGATTGGATCCTGCTTGTCGGCATAAATAGGGTGATGCAGATCGAATTGTGCCGCAACTTCATGGCGTGAGGGATAAAGGTCTGAAGTCAGCACCTTCGCACCTGTTTGCCGCGCTAACGAGGCCAGTAAAATCCCGATAGGCCCCTGTCCGATCACCAGCACAGTTTCGTCTGCGTCAAGTTGCAGTTTATGAATCGCCTTATAGCAAGTATTGACGGGCTCAATCCATAGCGCCTGTTCAAAAGGAACATGGTCCGGAATACGCACCAGTCCGCGTTCGACGATCCAATCCATCACGCGAATATATTCGGCAAAGCCTCCGCCGGACGGCTCAAATCCGGCCGTACAACCCACGCGTTTGTAGCTTTCGCACTGAGAGAATGTTTTTTTTCTGCAGTAGTAACAGCCCTTCCCGCAGGGAATGTGGTGAAAGGCCATAACCCGGTCGCCGACTTTCCAGCCGCTGACCTTGTCGCCGACGGCTGCGATCACCCCTGCCATTTCATGGCCGAAGATTCTTGGCGCGGAGTGTGAACCTGTATGAATCTTTTTCAGATCGGTGCCGCAAATTCCGCAGATGTGAATCTTGAGCAGGACTTCGCCCGATCCAATGGCGGGAACCGGCACGCTCTCTACGCGAACGTCGTTGATACCGCGATAGACTGCTGCACGCATTGTCGAAGGAATTGTACCGTTGTAGGTCGTCACTGTATCCATTTTATTCCGCTTGCTGCAAAATCTGCTGTAATGCTTCTGCAATCGCTTGCGACGCCCGCGCAGACTGTTTGCCGAGCCGGAGCGTCGTTGGGATCAACCATGGGTGCAAGGCTGCATACATCGCAAACGAGCCGCTGCGAAATCCCCCGCGCTCGTCGGTAAACCGGCTAAAATCAGGCAGATTGTCGTCGACCGAATCGCTGATGGCGCGGAGCGCGCGAAACGGCAATGCGCGTAATCTCGCCAATCGCGCAACCGTTGCCGACTCCATATCGACAAGGTCTGCGTTCCAGCGGGCAGCCAGCGTCAACTTTTCCTCGCGTCCGACCGCATGATCCATAGTCACCAAAGTTCCCACTCCATCGCTGCATGCAAACCGCTCCCCGGTTCGATCGTCGATCACAATCGACGGCCAATAAACCGTATCGGTTGGCATCCCGGTCCGCAATGCCCCAGCATATCCTATAGAAATCACCAAATGCAGCGGTCCTCGGGACTCGGCCAGTTCCAAAGCGCGCGTCACGCGATCACGGCCCATGCCCGCACATGCAACTACCGCACGATCACATTCCCACACGCGTGTTCCCGCACTACGCGAAACGGTTCGAACCGGCCAGTCACGCACCAGCGGCGCAACTTCGCGTTGCAACGCAGCAAGAATTGCGATCCGTGAGTTCATGACTCGGGAGCGTACCCGTGGGCGCGGAACCAGTCAATTGCCGCACGCAGCGCGGAATCGACTGGAAGCACCCGATAGCCTAAATCCCGTTCCGCCTTCGCGGAGCTGGCATACATTTTCTTCTTTCCCATTCGCACAGCTTCCACAGTTGCTCGCGGCTCACGCCCTAGAATGCGTCCCGTCATCCATTCATCTAAAAATGCAAACGCCATGGCGACGGAGTGCGGCACTCGCATCGTTGGCGAGGGCAACCCTGTCATGGTAGCCATACGATCCAGAATTTGCTTCAGCGTAAGATTTTCTCCACCTAGAATGTACCGCTCCCCCAGACTACCGCGCTCCAGTGCAGCCACGTGCATTGCGGCGACCGACTGTACATCCACCAGGTTCAAACCGGTATCCACATACGCTGGAAATTTCCGATTCAGAAAGTCCACCACGATGCGACCGGTCGGTGTCGGCTTCGCGTCATCCGCCCCGATTGGCGTGGTTGGGTTCAGAATGACAACCCGCTGGCCAAGACGCGCCGCCGCGATGGCTTCCTGTTCGGCCATGAACTTGGAACGCTTGTAATGGCCGATCATGTTGGCAATCGATACTGGAGTTTCTTCGTCAACCACGGTACCGTCGGAGCGAAATCCCATGGTCGCCACGCTGGATGTGTAGACGATGCGACTGACGCCTGTTTCCCGCGCCAGCCGCAGCAGGGCCTTCGTCCCCTCAACATTGGCCGCATACATTGTCTTGGGATCGGGCACCCACAGCCTGTAATCGGCAGCCACATGGACCAGAGCTTCACAGCCTGAAATTGCGCCGCGCAAATTTTCAGGCGCCAGCAAATCGCCCGTGACGAGCTCCGCGCTCAGCCCTTGCAGATGTTCGGTGCGACTGGTTTTGCGGGTCAGCAAACGCAGATCTGCTCCGGCTGCGGCCAGCGCTCGAGCCACATGACTGCCGACAAATCCAGTGGCTCCGGTAACAAAGATCCGCATAAGGAGGGAACAAAAAAAGATCGAAACTGCGTACCAGTCAGTCTAGAGCAAATTCATCGGTAGCATGGCCGGGTGTTGAAGGCAGTCATTCTGAACGAAGGTCGCCGCCGCGACAGAAGTGAAAAATCCAGGGAATATTCGCATGGGTAGCATGGCCATAAAACCCTGAGTTTTCGCTACGCTCAGAATGACAATCCTCCTTCCACTGGCGGTATTTTTAGAGCTTTTACATTTGGAATTTCGTTTAGTCCAGCGCTTCCGCCTGGATGCCGATATTCTTTTCGCCGGCGGCTTTCTTTTCCCAATAGCGCTGCACCCAGGCTTCCCAGCTTTTGCCCGCCGCGGAATCGCGTCCGGTAAACGCCAGCCCGGCAATCTCTGAGTAAGGAATTGACACGCGCTCCGAGGTATCTTTCGGCATGATGCGAACAACCGCGCGATGCAGCGCCGCTGCGGGTCGGCGATCGAAGATATAGCCTTCAATGCGGACGCCGGTCTTCAGCGTGATGGTCACATCGCCGCGATAGCCAAAGGCCTGCTCCAGCGCTTCGCGAGTTTCTTCTTCGGTGGCCAGTGCTGGAATCCAGCCTTCCAGAATTTCGCGCTCGGCTCCTGGCGCTACTTCCATCGCATCAGGATCGGACACTGGCTTCGTCGCAGGTCCCGTCATACGTGAGTTTCCTCCAGCGCGGTTTGCGGCACGTCAATGTTGACCAGGGGATTTTTCGCATGCACCGGCTTCACCGGCTGACTCAACAGGTCGAGTGCTCCGTGGTCCGGATAGAGCGTCATCGTCGCTTTCGCGGTCGCCCACAATCCTTTCAATGAGCTAAATGTGAAATTCACACCCGAGGCTTCGTATCCGGAGTGCACCATGCAATTCGCGCACTTCGGATTCCCCGATTCGGTACCGTAGTGCGCCCACTCCGTAGCTTCCATCAGCTCCGCAAAACTGTCCGCATAGCCGTCCTGAAGCAGATAGCAGGGCTTTTGCCAGCCGAAGATGTTATAGGTCGGCATGCCCCACGGGGTGCAACTAAAGTCCCGCTTGCCCATCAGAAACTCCATATACATCGGCGATGCATTGAAGCGCCAGCTCTTCTTGCGGTTTGCCAGAATTGCGCGAAACAGCCTGCGAGAGCGCGCTCTACCCAGAAAATGCTTTTGATCCGGAGCCTTTTCGTAGGTGTATCCAGGCGCCACCATCATGGACTCGACGCCAACCTGCATCATCTCGTCAAAGAAGGCACGCACACTGTTCGGATCGGCGCCGTCGAACAAGGTCGTATTGGTCGTCACGCGAAAACCCTTGGAAACCGCCTCGCGGATTCCCTCGATCGCCTTGTCGTATCCACCTTCCAGGCACACCGAGAAATCATGATGGTCGCGCTGCCCATCCATATGCACAGAGAACGAAAGATATTTGCTGGGTTTGAATAGATGCAGCTTTTCCTTCAGCAACAAAGCATTGGTGCACAGATAAATATATTTCTTTCTTGCAACCAATCCCTCAACAATCTCCCCTATCTGAGGATGAAGAAGCGGTTCTCCCCCGGGAATCGAAACCATTGGAGTCCCGCATTCATCAACCGCACGAAAGCATTCTTCCGGCAT
>JAJZDO010000520.1 GCA_021805955.1 Acidobacteriota bacterium | reverse complement strand
TGGAACATGGCTCACATCCGCCGCTGAGGCAAACCAGTAGATGTGATGCTGATCGACCGACGCAACCACCACACCTTCCAGCCGTTGCTGTATCAGGTCGCGCTTGCCGCCCTTTCGCCCGGAGACATTGCCCAGCCCATTCGCAGTCTCTTTCGCAATCAGCCGAATGTCGACGTGCTGATGGATGAGGTGGTCGGCATCGATGTGGCTACGAAATCAGTCCATCTTCACAGCTCTGCGGACATGCAGTATGACTATCTGATCCTGGCTACCGGATCCACCCATTCCTACTTTGGCCATGACGAATGGGCGCCCTTTGCCCCCGGGCTCAAGACTGTCGAAGACGCCATTGAGATTCGTCGTCGGGTGCTGCTGGCGTTTGAACTGGCGGAGCGCCAGGCGCTGGAACATGGCTCACATCCGCCGCTGAATTTCGTCATCGTCGGCGGCGGCCCGACGGGCGTAGAACTCGCAGGAGCAATCTCGGACATTTCGCGACTCTACATGCGCGAGGATTTTCGCCACATTGACCCCAGCAAGGCTCACGTGATTGTCATGGAAGGCGCTCCGCGAATTCTGGCCACCTATCCGGAAGACCTGTCCCGCGAGGCAACGGAGGAGTTGACACACCTTGGAGTTGAGGTGTGGACTAACGCAAATGTAACCGATATCCAGCCCGGGTATGTCGTGGCCAATGGAGAAAGAGTCGAGTCGGTTGTGACCTTGTGGGCGGCTGGCGTCCAGGCTTCTCCGCTTGGCAGAATGCTGGGCGCGGAAATGGACAAGCGAGGGGCGATCGTTGTCGACGAATATCTGAATCCCGCCGGCCATCGCGACATTTTTGTTTGTGGCGACCTGGCTCATGTCCTCGAAAACGGCAGACGAATCCCCGGGGTAGCGCAGCCGGCGATGCAGATGGGCGTGCATGCCGCCCGCGAGATCCTTGAAGACTTAGCGGCCGAACCCAGGACGAAATTCCATTATTTCGACAAAGGCGATATGGCGACCATCGGACGGCATCGCGCTGTTGCCGACGTGAAATGGCCTTTCCATGCGCATCTCGGTGGCCTGCCTGCGTGGATGGCATGGCTTACAATCCATATCTACTTTCTGATCGGCTTTCGCAATCGCGCGATAGTGCTGCTGCAGTGGATCTGGATGTATTTCGCGCTTTCCGTCGGGCCGCGCCTGATTACCGGCAGTCAGAAGTTGCCTGGGTGGGGACAATTGACCGGCACCGAGCCGCCTCCAGACGGGAAACACCTCGATCCAAATTCCCCGGGAGTTGTGGAAACTCCCGCACACTAAGTCGTATCCGAATTTCCCGGCTGGCACTTTTGTAGTGATTCTCACTCTTGTCCAAGACGGAGTTTTCGGTGAATCGGCGGAGTTGATTTCAGAGGACACAGGCATTTTTTCCGCCGATAGTGGCAGGTTCGTTCGGCTTGCCGCTCTGTATGGATTTCTATGTGTCCGACATCCTGCTGTCCAAGTTGTAATTGTGTAAGTGCTGTGCTTCAGGCTCAAGTGGATGCTTGGATTTCTTCTGCTGTCCAACTCATAACTACCACATCAGCGGCATGGGTAACTGTTCGGCCAGTTGCCTTGCAGCAGGCGGTCCCTCCAGCGGATTGTTGAGCCACGCCCACAAGTCCCTGAAGATGAACAGTTGCTGGCGCACGAGCGCGGCCAGATTGGAAAGCGACCCTCCAAAGCTGGACTTCATCTGCAGGTACTTCAAGATCGGCATGGCGATCAAAGCTGTCCAGATCTGCGTCTTGACCGCATTGGCGCTGGTGCCCAGGAACGACTTCACCTTGGCGGTTTGTTTCAGCGCCTTGAAAAACAGCTGTCGGGTAAGGGACTGGCGCGGTATCTGCGTCAAGCGCGATCCGTTTCCAGCCCCTCCCCATAAGAACTGTGCATGAAGTTTTCCCTCACACAGCTCACCCAGCGAGTTTCACTGAAAGGGTTATGCGTCGTTTTCCGATGATCGCGACTTTCACGGCATACTCTCCACCCCAGGCAGTGGCCGGACTTTCCAGTTCCAGTACAGTCCGAGGACTCCATAGAGGTATTCGTTACTCCATCGCCGCCATCCGATGCTCGTCTTTCGCCGCCGTTTCCGCCGAGTTAAAAGGGTACGTACCTTCATCTCCGTGTAGTGGCGCACTTCGCTAAATGCGCCGCTCGCATTTCCGACCCGGAAGCAGTTGACCCACCCAGCAAGCGAGGCATTGATTTGCGTCACCACTTTCGGCATAGGGGTTGCCCCACTGTGCTGAACGATGTCGCGCACCTTGGCCTTGATTGCTTTGCGAGCCTTCTTCTTCGGTGTCATCTGGATATAATGGCCATTTCCCTTGCGCTTGCGGGTGCGGCGCAGGTCGAATCCCAAGAACCCAAAGGCTTCCCCTTTCAGCGTGTCCACCACCTTCGTTTTCTCCTTGTTCAGCTCAACGCCGAGCGGCGCGAGTTGCTCATGGAGTCGCTGCAGGGCTCGTTCAGCCCAGCCTCGTTTGGTATGGTGACCGCTGACGGTGATGACAATATCATCGGCGAACCGATGATAGTTCACTGCCTCGTAGGGTCCCTCTGCCGTCTTGCGGCGGATCGCGTCGAAGGCCCAGTCCACATCGTTCAAGTAGATGTTCGCGGCCAGCGGACTGAACGGGCCCGCTCAGGAACCTACTCCAGAGTAACGGGGGATCAGCCGCTATGCGCATCACGCAGGCGTGATGCCCTACCTGCTATTTTGGACAGCAATGAGTGATTCCAGCCTTTTATTTAAGCGCGCGTTCTATCGGGGGGACGTCTCAGCGTTCCAACCCTTCGAGCTACCAATCCTTAGGTGCCAACTGCAATACAGAATAGTTCTGTCCCGTCTCTAAACACAGCGCCTCGACCACCAGTTCATGATCTGCGCGGGGCGGAAGCCCAGAGACCGTCATCGAGCCGACAACGCCTGCATTCTCGACACGGATGGGGAAGCCACCCCCATGCGCTGCATATTCTGAAAGCGGCAGGCCATGCTTTTCCGTGAGGTCGGTGTTCCGCTGCTGCATATCCAATCCCACCGCATATGAGCTGCGAAGGAATTGTGCGACAACATTGCTTTTCCTGCGCACCCAATCCGCATTATTCGGAGTGCTTCCAGCCAGAGCACAATAGAAGAGCGGTTGACCGAAACGACGAACATCGATCGCCAGCGGCAGGTTGCGGGTCAGCGCCAATTCGCGAAGCATCGTGCCGAGACGCCATGCCACCTCATGGTCGAACCGAGGCAGGATCAGCGCTTGTTCCTGAAGCGCCAACTTCGCGAGATCATCGCTAATGGCCAGGGACGCAACTCCTTCTTCGACGAGCGTTTCTCATCCAAAAAATTCTCTTCTACACCGATACCGGTTCATCGACAGTCATGTTCACGGGAGTCAGCCAGTTGAATCGGTCAGGGCGTTTCCCAGTCGCAATGCCAAAATATTCGGTCGCCAGCTGCTTGGTGACCGGACCGGCGACACCGTCTTTGATCTGCACCCGATCAATGGAGCGAACCGGAGTAACTTCCGCAGCCGTGCCCGTGAAAAAAACCTCATCGGCAATGTAGAGCAGCTCGCGCGGAATCGGTTGCTCGACGACAGGAATTCCCATATCGCGTGCCAGCGTCAATATGGAAGCCCGCGTGATTCCGGCGAGAACCGAACTGCCCAGATACGACGTCAGCAGTTGGCCCCTATGCACGACGAACAGATTCTCTCCAGAGCCCTCCGACACAAGCCCGTTCACATCGAGTCCGACGCCCTCGTCATATCCGTTCGTCTTCGCCTCCATGTGGATGAGTTGCGAGTTCATGTAATTCGCGCCAGCCTTGGCGAGTGCCGGCAGCGTATTGGGTGCCATCCGATTCCAGGATGAGATGCAGATATCCGCGCCGTGATCTCCGGAGACATATTTCCCCCAGGCGAAGTTGCCAACATACACCTCAATGGGGTTCTTCAGCGGGTTCACGCCCAGTTCACCGTATCCACGAAAAGCGATGGGACGGATATAGCACGGGGCGACGCCATTGGATTCCACCGTCTCGATAACAGCGTCGTTCATCTGGTCCAACGTATAGCTCAGATCCATGCGATAGATTTTTGCCGAATCCAACATCCGTTGCATGTGGTCCTGAAGCCGGAAGATGGCAGCACCCTTGTCGGTTTTATAGCAGCGGATCCCTTCGAATACCGACGAGCCGTAATGGATGACATGGGACATTACGTGAATTTGGGCCTGGTCCCACGGAATCAGTTTTCCGTTGTGCCAGATGTGTTTCGTCGGCTGTAATGCCATAGCGTAATTCTCCTTGGTGAGAACGCGACTCGCTGGATGATTTCCATTATATCGACGCAATAGACGTTTCACTGCAGGAGCGTCTGCGGTCTGCCGCAAAATGTCCTAGACGAACTCCGCATTCCCGTGAAGCGCTCGTTGGGAAGCCTCCGGCGATTCCATGGAATCCAAACACCTCTGTCGCACGTAATTAGTTCAGGAGTGAGGATGGTTTCCTGCGGCGGTTTTGAGGTCTATTTTCTCCCAGTCGCCGCGTTCGATGCCGGCGCGAATTTGCGCAGGCGTCCATCCCTTTCGCGCCATCCGATACGCATAGAAGCCTTCTTTGGCGCACGTGCTGCATTCGGCACCGTGCAGACCTTCAAAACAACTGCGCAGGCTGCGATGCCCCAGGGCCATATCGCAGCGGCAATAGCAAGGGAGTTGATATAGGACATTCGAGATCCTGGCGGCATCCTGATATACCTTCACCTGCCACGCCAGCTGAAAGTTGGGCCCGGTCAATTGCCTGCCATGAAGAATCGGCGGCAACGCAGCGGAGGGAGCGGGAGCGGTCGGGTGAAATGCTGGAACATCGGTACTTGGGCCGGTCCACTGCGCGTGCGCCCCTACACAGACCAATGCAATACCGAGGGTCAACCAGAAGCGACTAGGCATGAAATTCAAGACTCCCGAAGATTACTTCTGACATTGTACGACTTCTGCGCACGGGCAACGGAAGGTTCCAACCACGGAACAGACGTCGTTCATCGAAGAAATGCGCCTCGCAATCTTGCATAGAAATTGTGGCTGGTAACGACGGTAACTTGATAAATGGCATCCATGAGGATTCGTCGCATAAATACGTATCAGGACTTTCCTCGCTTTTTGAGCGAGGGTGTGGATAAGCCTTTATAAGAGAGTGGATTACAGCACGAGAGAAGTGGGAGGGGCGGAATCCGCGGTGGAAGGGATTTTCGACCAAGAAAATTCATTCGACCGGAGACGCCCCCGATGCACGATAGCAAAGTTCGCTCGCGCTTGAAAGCGCAGTTGACGAAGTTCGCCGCCGAGCTATGCCGCGATCTGTCCAAGCCGCTGGGGAAGTTTGTCACGCAGATGTTGTTCGGCATTCAGGCCAGCCAGGACGTGAAGCTGAGTAACATCGGCCGGGCGCTGGAGGAAGCCATTCCCTTGATCCGCACCGAGAAGCGATAGTCGCGTAACTTGAAGCATGCGGAGTTAGAAGCGGCACTTACAACCAAGTTAGTCGAGATGGCCAGCCTGCGCATTCAGCAAGACACGGTGCTAGCGCTGGACCTGAGCGACATTCGCAAGGAGTATGCCCAGAAAATGGAGCACCTGGCGCCGGTGTGGGACGGCAGCACAGGCGAAACGCACCCGGGCTATTGGCTGCTGGAGGGGGCCGGAGCTGAGGTGCGAGGCAGCGAGATCGTTCCTGTGTGCCAGAAGCTTTTCTCGGTCGAGGCGAAAGAATTTCCGCAGCGAAAACGCGGAGATTCTTTCGCTCATCGATCGCATCCGCGCACACACTGAGCAGCGCGGGATCTGGACAGTGGACCGCGGCGGCGACCGAAAGAAGCTGCTGGAACCCTTGCTGGACAAGGGTTTGCGCTTCGTCATCCGCTCCACCGGCGAACCCGCGGTGGTCGATCGGCGCGGCCGGCTGCGCCGTGTGGCGGAGGTGGCTCTGGGCTGCCCGCTCCGTCACCAGACGCGCGTGGTGAAAATCGACAAGGGGCAGGAGAAGAGCTACGACTTGCGTTACGGCGCCGAACCCATTCGCCTGACCAAGCGTGCCGAGAAGCTATGGCTGGTGGTCATCGCCGGCTTCGGTGAGCAGCCCATCATGCTGCTCACCCACCTCAAACTGCGAGCGCGGGACTCGGAAAGCCTTTGCTGGGCGGCGCAAATCTATTGGACGAGATGGAAAATTGAGGAAACTTTCCGCTTCCTCAAACAGAGTTACAACCTCGAAGATATCCGTGTGCTGAAGTATCGGCGGTTGAAGAACTTAGTTGTGTTAGTGACGGCGGCGGCTTACTTCGCCGCCACCTTCCTCGGACAACAGATGAAGCTGCGCATCCTCACCGACAAGCTGCTCGTCATCTTACAGCGAT
>JAJZDO010000414.1 GCA_021805955.1 Acidobacteriota bacterium | reverse complement strand
TAACCGGACAGCAGTGATCAATGCTCTAACCTGCAAACGCAAGTATGTGGCTCTACTCTTCGTCGTAGCGGCGGGTACGGCGATCGCCGCGACGGTCCCCGCCACCACGCAGCAGATCCAGCGTAGTTCGGATCGTATTCATCCATCCACCAATCTGACGCAACGGCGCCATAATGTTGTCCTGAATGGTGCGGGTACCGCGTGCGATGCCATCCAGCGTGTCCGTCACCATACTGTCGATGCGGGAAACCTGGTGGCGCGTCTTTCCCGTTACATCCGTCACAACTCCATCGATATGGTCCACCTGCTGGCGCAGGGTCTCAGTGGCATTTTGTACATTTTCCGTAATAGCGCGTATGCGTGGAGTTAGATCGTCGAGCGTCTCCATCAAATTTGCTGTGGACTCGACGATGGTGTGCACCTCGCTTTGCAAGCGCTCCGCCTGTTCCATGATTTTGGCTTGGGTAGCCTTGGCTGCAACTGCAAATACAACCAAGATAACCGTCTGCAAGACCACTGCAAACGTAACTACTCCGGTAAACACAAGGAAGACGGTCGATCCGGTTGGCATGAAGCCCCCTCATTACGAAATTTGCACCAGCAGACTCTTGACACGACCCGTGGCTCTGACCCCATTGGGCGAAATCCGCTAAAGGGAACCGAAGCCCGTGGCCTAATACTACAGTTGCACGTAATGGATTTTCCCTGATTTCCATTGCGCCCCACTTGCGCACTGCTCTCTAAAAATCAATGGTCTACAGCCCAGCTATCCAGACGATTCGCTATATGCAACTGCAATACTAAGCCCAAGTGTAGAACCACCCGCCGCAGCAGGCCACATCCATACCAACGGTAGCAGGAACACATACCGCGTCTGCCCTTGAGATGCGCTAAAAGCGATTTTCGGCTGCACCACCGTGAAACGGTTCTTCAGCGTCGTGCGAGTGGGGTTCGGCATCGTTCCTGCTACCGGCGACACGATCCACAAGGCCGCTCCAGCGCTCACGGCTTTTTTCGGCGACTTCTTTCCCGCGCTCGGCAAACTCGTTGACTTGATCGCGGCCTCTGTCGACCACAGAATTGATCTGATCGCGCGCCTCTCGGCTGCGAGCGGCTACATAATCTTTCTTATCTTTCGCGCTGGTAATCAGGCCTTCCCGAAGTTCCTTGCCTGCCTTAGGAGCAAACAGGATGCCCAGCAATGCACCGAGACCAAGGCCCGCGACAAACCACCCAATTCCTGTTGTTTCCTGTTCTGCCATTTGCTTATCTCCTTCGTGTAGTGGAGGAATTACGCGATCATCTGGATAGTAGCAAAAGGATATTGGCCCGGCAATGCGCACTTGGATTCCCGCTTGCTTTTTGTTGCAGGGGGTCTGGCCATCTGGGAAGCGATCGAAGCAGCGGTCGTGGCGGCCCAGGACCTTTAATCGCACCCACGAACATGGGCTGAATTTGCCGCGAACGCCTTATTCCCTGGACAATCCTTACGAGATTTTCATGCGGGACATACTATAGTAAAAATTGAACCTGTTATTTTCGCGGCCAGGAGTCGCAGCCGTCCGGGAACCTCGCCCGGTGGTCAGGACGCCTGATTCTTGTACTTCCCCATACCTGAATCTAACGTAACGTTAAAGGGGAATTCATGATCGACACGGCTCACGAACGACCTTCTGCGTATTTTACGTTTGCTTTGCATGCACATTTACCGTATGTGGTGAACCATGGGACATGGCCGCATGGTTTGGAATGGTTGCTGGAGGCTGCCGCGGAGACCTATCTGCCGCTGTTGCGCGTCATCGCCAACCTGGAGCGCGATGGAATCGCCTTGCGGGCCAATCTCAATCTTTCTCCCATTTTGCTGGAGCAACTGGCGCACCCGGTTTTTCGGGCGGAATTCCCGCAGTATCTGAAGCGCAAAATCACCGCTGCAACTGAAGATGAGGCTTATTTCAGTCAAAATGGCGAGCCGCTGCTGGCAGCGACAGCCCGATACTGGCGTGCTTACTTCCAGCAGGCATTGGACCATTTTGAGGCACTCGGCGGAGATATCATCCGCGGATTTCGCGAGGCAGCCGAGCGCGGGTTGATCGACATTATTACCTGCGGCGCGACCCATGGCTATTTCCCTCTGCTGGGTACCGATGAGTCGATCCGCGCCCAGGTGCAAACTGGCGTCTCCACGCATGAGCGGCATATTGGCCAGCATCCGCGCGGCATCTGGCTGCCGGAGTGCGCCTATCGACCCGCGGGAATGTGGAGTTATCCGGTCGTTCCCCACGGCAGCAGCGACCCCTGGCGTCCATTCGAACGCAAAGGCGTGGAAGAGCCACTGGAAGATGCCAAGATCGACTGCTTTTTTGTCGATACCCACCTGGTAGAAGAATCCGTCTTATTCACCCCATATGAGCTGCGGGCAGGTGGAGCGGTGGGCGTCGCCGCATCGCTGGCAGTGGAAACCTGCGAGCCGCATCACTCTCTGTACAAGCCATATTACGTGGATGGTCCGCGCGCACATCGCAGGCCAGTCACCATTTTTCCGCGCGATCCCCGGACCGGACTGCAGGTCTGGAGCGGAGACGCCGGATATCCAGGCGACAGCAACTATCTCGACTTTCACAAGAAGCGCTTTCCTGGCGGCCATCGCTACTGGCAAGTGACCGGCCCGAAAATCGACATGGCCTACAAAACGCCGTACTTCCCGGAGAAAGCGGCGGCACGGACAAAGTCGCACGCGGAACATTATGTCAGTTTGCTGGTCGATTCCCTCAGATCCAGTTTTACAGATCACGTACCGGCCATCCTGACATCTCCGTTCGATGCCGAACTGTTCGGTCACTGGTGGTTTGAAGGCCCGATGTGGCTGGAACATGTGGCGCGCATCATGGCCCGCGCGGAGGTCCCGGTTGCGCTAACCAGTTGTGCTGCATATCTCGATCGCCATCGACCAGACACCTTTCTTGCGTTGCCGGAGGGTTCGTGGGGGAAGAACGGTACCCACGAAGTCTGGCTCAATTCGGATACGCGCTGGACGTGGGAATATTTGTACCCGGCGGAAGTCGCGGTGCGCGATGCCGCCACTTCCGACCACTGGAAAAATCATCCGCAGGGAGAACGCATTCTGAAGCAGTTGTGCCGGGAATTGTTGTTGCTGGAATCTTCCGACTGGCAGTTTTTGATTACGACGGAAGCTGCGCGGGACTATGCCGAATACCGCTTCAACGAACACCTGGCTTCGTTCCGCGCCATTGAGAAAATGTGGCAACTGCACACTGGCGGCGGCACGCTCAGTCCCGATGAAGAGGTGGCGTTGAGCAAGATCGAAGTTCAGGATAGCGTGTTTTCCCACATCGATCCAAGCCTGTGGGCGGCGATGAACTAGCGCTAGTTCCGCTTATTCTTCGGTTGACAGTCGCGCGACATGGCTGGCAATTACGCGGTCTTCATCCGCCGGCAGAACATAGACGGCAATCCTCGATCCTTTCTGGCTGATGGTCTTCGGTCCTGCATGCGTGGGATCGTTCTCCTCCGGATTGAGGACCAGTCCAAAGGCATCCATGCCAGCGCAGACCTGGGCGCGAGTCATCGGATCGCGTTCGCCGATGCCACCGGAAAAAACCAGTGCATCCAGACCTCCCATCAACGCAACGTAGCCGCCGATCATCTTCTTGACCGATAACGCGAACGCCGCAATGGCTAGCGCCGCCTGCGCATTTCCATTTTTTTCGGCATCGCGGAGGAGGCGCATGTCGTTCGAGAGACCGGAAAGTGCGAGCATGCCGGAGCGCTTGTTCAGCAACTGCTCGACCGCATCGGTTGCGTCAGCGGCGCTGCCCCCTTGCAGGCGCATCAGATAGAAGACCAATCCTGGATCGAGATCGCCGGGACGAGTTCCCATGATGACGCCGCCGCAAGGCGTCAGGCCGAGGCAGCAGTCGAGGGCTTTTCCTTCGCAAATCGCGGTTACGCTGGCCCCACTGCCCAGATGGGCATAGATCAGCCTCTCTGGCACCCTGCCTGGCAAAGCCGGAAACGGTACTCTTCCATCCTGAAACTGCTCCAGAATCGATTCGCACGATAGACCGTGGAAGCCGTAGCGATGCACACCCTGATCGCGAATCTCCTTGGGCAGCGGATAAATCGACGCGACTTCAGGCAAATCCTGATCGAAGACCGTGTCGAAGCAGGCATAGTTGTCCACGCCAGGAAAACTCTCCTTCGCTTCACGAATAATTTCAAGTCCAATCGGCTGATGCAGCGGAGCGAAACAGGTCGCCTTTTCAATTTCCAGCAACACTGCCGACGTGATGAGCTGATGCGCGTGCAGATTCGGTCCGCTGTGAACGATGCGATGACCAATGGCGGCAGGGCGCGTCAATCCCGGCTGATGCAGCAGTACGGCAATCTTTCGCATGGCATCGCGAGTCGAGCCAAGGTCTTGCGGCGCGGATTCAGACACCAGAGTTTCACGTTCTCCATTCCGAAAAGCATAAAAATGAAACTGCGGCTTGGGTGTACCGATCCCGGCGGCCTCTCCGTAATTCAGCAAGGTGAGCGCCGTGCCGTTGGCAACGTAGATGGAAAATTTGATCGACGAAGAGCCGCCGTTAAAAACAAGGATCGGCAATTGTTGCAGGCGCGGTCTCATCCCAGGGGCCACTTCCACTCTCGAATTTCCTTTCTGTCGATGCCATTTTCATGCGCGTAGCCGATCGCGTCTGTGATTTGATCTTTCAGCCATTCTTTCGTATGTGCCCCGGTTGCGCTCAATTTCGGCAACCTGTCAATCACGTCGATTGCGAGATTGAACCGGTCTACCTGGTTCAAAATAGCCAGTTCCAGAGGCGTGTTGATGTTCCCTTTTTCCTTATAGCCGCGTACGTGCAAATTGTCGTGATTCGTGCGTCGATACGTCAGCTTGTGAATCAGCGATGGATACCCATGAAAATTGAACATGATCGGCTTGTTCTGCGTGAAGAGCGAATCGAAATCGCGACTCGACAATCCGTGCGGATGTTCTGTGTCCGGCTCCAGCTTGAACAGGTCGACCACGTTGACAAAACGAATCTTCAGCTCTGGAAAATGTTCGCGCAGAATTGCCACGGCCGCGAGCGATTCCATGGTGGCGATATCTCCGGCTGCCGCCATCACCACATCCGGCTCCGTGTCCTGATCGTTGCTGGCCCAGTCCCAGATGCCAATGCCCTTGGTGCAATGTCGTACCGCTTCATCAATGTCCAGGTACTGCAGGTGAGGCTGCTTGTCCGCAACAATCACGTTGACGTAATTGGTACTGCGCAAGCAGTGATCGCCGACACTTAACAGGCAATTGGCATCGGGCGGCAGATAAATGCGCGTGACGGCAGCGCTCTTGTTGGTCACGACATCGAGAAACCCTGGGTCCTGATGGGTGAAACCGTTATGGTCCTGACGCCAGACCAGCGAGGTAATCAAGATGTTCAGCGACGAGATGGGAGCACGCCATTTCACTTCGGACTTGCATTTCTCCAGCCACTTCGCATGTTGATTGAACATGGAGTCGATGACGTGGACAAACGCCTCGTAGCTGGCGAAAAGACCGTGCCGTCCGGTCAGGACATAACCCTCGAACCATCCCTCCAGCGTGTGTTCGCTCAGCATCTCCATGACCCGGCCATCGGCTGAAAGCTCGCCACCATCCGAATCCTCCGGCTTGAATTCCGCCAGCCACGTTTTCTTGCTGGCCTCGTAGATCGCCTGCAACTTGTTGGAGGCGGTCTCGTCCGGGCCGAAGACGCGAAAACTGTTCATGTTTCTGCGCATGGTTTCCGCCAGGAAATGCGCCAGCACCTCGGTCGGTCCCACTTCGGTTGTACCCGGCTTTGTCACCGGAAACGCGAAGTCTCGAAACTCCGGCAGCCGCAACGCCTTGCGCAGCACGCCACCGTTGGCATGGGGATTGGCGCTAATCCGGCGATTGCCTTTGGGCGGCAACTCTTTCAGCTCCGGTATCAGCGCGCCGGCTGCATCGAACAATTCCTCCGGCTTGTAGCTTTTCATCCACTCTTCCAGCAACCGCATGTGCGCTGGATTGGTGGTGACGTCGAGGATCGGGATCTGGTGCGCTCTCCAGAATCCCTCTACCTTGTGCCCGTCCAGTTCCTTTGGCCCTGTCCATCCTTTAGGGCTACGCAGAACCACCATGGGCCAACGCGGACGATCTGCAGTGTTGGTGCTGCGCGCATGTTTCTGGATAGAGCGAATCTCCTGCACACAGTGCTCCAGGGTGGCCGCCATCTGTTGATGCATGACGTGCGGATCGTCGCCTTCAACGAAATAGGGCGTCCATCCATAGCCACGCATCAACTGCTCCAGCTCCTCCGCAGAGATTCGCGCCAGGATGGTCGGATTGGCAATCTTATATCCATTCAGGTGCAGGATGGGAAGCACAGCGCCATCGCGAATGGGATTGAGAAATTTGTTCGAGTGCCAGGATGTTGCCAGCGGTCCCGTTTCCGCTTCGCCGTCTCCCACGACGACCGTGGCGATCAGGTTGGGATTGTCGAACGCAGCCCCAAATGCGTGCGAAATGCTGTAGCCCAGCTCGCCGCCTTCATGGATTGACCCGGGTGTTTCTGGTGTGCAATGACTCCCAATGCCTCCGGGAAAAGAAAACTGCTTGAAGAATTTCAGCAGCCCTTCCTCATCCTGGCTCTTGTCTGGATAGACCTCGGAATATGTGCCTTCAAGGTACGCGTTGGAAAGAGTGGCGGGCGCGCCGTGGCCGGGACCGGAAATATAGATCATGTCCAGGTCGTATTTCTTGATCAGACGGTTCAGATGGACCCAGGTAAATGTCTGGCCGGGGTCCGAGCCCCAGTGGCCCAGCAGGCGCTGCTTGATGTGTTCCGGCTGCAGTGGCTCGCGCAGCAGCGGATTTTTCTGCAGGTAGAGCATTCCAACGCAAAGATAATTGCAGGCGCGCCAATAGGCGTCGATCTTGCGCAGTTCCTCTGCCGCAAGCGGCTTGCGGGAACTGACCTTGCTGCTGGCAGAGGCGGAACGGCGGGGGGAAGCGGTGCGGATTTCAGTGCTCATGGGTATCCTAATCGGGTGTGACACTTCGTTAGACGAAGATTTCCGTCAGACAAG
Source organism: Acidobacteriota bacterium (assembly GCA_021805955.1). The sequence continues at coordinate 10,817 of JAJZDO010000414.1, read as the reverse complement.
TTAGCTCTAGAGCTGAGATATTGATGGCATGTTCACATTGCTGCACTCGTCTCATCGCCATTCAACCCCCGTGGGCTTCCGTGGTTTCCACCACTTTGCCTCGAAACATGCGATAGACAAAGACAAAATATCCAATCGCCAGCAAAATGCCGAAGCCCCACCAGACAAGCCCCACCGCCAGACCATGATGACCGGCGAGGGAGTTCGAGATGGTAATGTCCTGGGCCGCGTTGCGGCTCGACGGCAGCAGAACTGGACACAGCCCCACGGCGGCTCCGGTCAGCATCAGCGCCAGATAGAAACAGGAGCATAAGAACGCCGCAAAATCTCTGGCACTGCGCGAGTAGAGCAGGATGCCGAACAGGCTGGCAACCACACCCGCAGGAATAAGAAACGCGATCGGATGATGAAAGTAACTCAGCAGGAGCGCGGGCCGAACCACCATGGTGGCCGTCAAACTGATGATGGTGAGCAACAGCAGAACGATCCACCCGCGTTGTGCCAGTTGACGCGCCCGCGTCTGCAGCTCTCCCCCTGTTTTGATGGCCAAATACAGACTGCCGTGAATGCCGAGCGCGACCAGCGCCACCAGGCCGCCGATGACCGTGTACCAATCTAAAATTCCGGGATTGGGACCGAGCCGCCAGTTGGTCCACAACGGAGCGAAGAAATAGCCGTCAGCGTTCAGCGGAACTCCGCGGATGACATTGGCCAACGCAGCGCCCAGAAAAATCGCCAGCAGGATGCTGGAAAAAGCAAACGATCCATCGAAGAATCCGCGCCATACCACGGTGCTGAAGTGCGACCGCAGTTCGACGCTGATGCCGCGCAGGATCAGCAGCCACAGCACGATCATCAACGGCAAATAAAACCCGCTGAACGACGAGGCGTAGAGCAGAGGAAAGGCAAAGTACAGTGTGCCGCCGCCGGCCAGCAGCCAGACTTCATTGCCGTCCCACACTGGACCGATGGTGCGCAGAATCGTGTCGCGGTCCCGGTGCGACCGGCCCACCGGAAAATGTGCGATGCCCACTCCTATGTCGAAGCCGTCGAGCACCACGTACGCCACCAGCATCAGTGCGACAATCCAGAACCAGATCAAGCCCATCATGGTATCTCCTGTAGCTTTGCCTATGCAGCACTGACCGGGGCGCCGGTGTGGATGCCGGCTGCGGGTGTACGCTTGGGCCCGTGCGCAAGTTCGGCATAAATAAGGAGGACAAACAGGATCGACAAAATCGCGTACATTCCCATGAACCCGAGCAACGTAAACAAAGTATTGCCTGTCGATACGAATTGCGAATACCCCTGCGTCGTACGCATCAGGCCATATACCAGCCATGGCTGCCTGCCGACCTCGGCCGTCATCCAGCCCGCAATATTCGCCACGTACGGCAGCGGGAAGCTCAACATCAACGGCCAAAGCAGCCACTTTGCGGCGAATAACTTCCCGCGCCACAGCCATACGACAGCCAGCACCATCAGCGCAACGAAATAGGTTCCCAGCCCGGCCATGATGTGATAGCTGAAGAACAGCAGCGGTATGTTTGTCGGCCACTGGTCTTTGGGAAACGTGTTCAGGCCTTGCACTTCCGCTGTGGTGGTGCCATAAATCAAAAAGCTGAGCACCTTATTGACGACGAGCGGATTGTCGATCTGTTGATTTTCAACATTGGGCTGGCCCATCAGAACCATGGGCGCGCCCTTGGAGGAATTGAACAGTCCCTCCATGGCGGCGGTGGTTGCCGGCTGATGATGCGCCATGTACTTCCCATGCAGATCTCCGCTCGGGAATACCTGAAAAATGCACGCAATCACACCAGCGACTACGCCCACTCGCAAAAACGCACGACCATGATCGGAGAACTTGTTTTCCAGCAGGTAGTACGCGCCGACGGAACACATGACGAAGGCCGCGGTAACTACAGCACCGCTCATATTATGGGTATATTGCAGCAGTGCCCAGTGATTCAGCAGCAACTTCCAGAAGCTGGTCACTTCATAGGAACCGTTCGCCAGCATGCGGTAGGCGACTGGATGTTGCATCCAGGCATCGGTAACGATAATGAAAAATCCTGAGATCCACGAACCGAGAAATACCAGAAATGCCGCCGTCCAGTGCTGCCACCGGGACAAGCGCTTTTCTCCGTAGAGGAACAGGCCGAGAAATGCCGACTCCAGAAAGAAGGAAAACACCCCTTCCATGGCCAGCGGCTGACCGATCACGCCTCCGGTCATGCGCGAAAACTGGGCCCAGTTGGTGCCGAACTGGAACTCCATCGGAATTCCCGTGACCACACCCATGATGAAATTGATTCCGAAAATACGCGCCCAGAACCGGGCTGCATCGTTATAGACGGGATCATTCTTTCGAATGGCAATCGTCTTCAAAACGACGATCAGCAACGCCAATCCCATGGTGAGTTGCGGAAACAGGTAATGATAGGTGACCGTAAAGGCAAAATGCAGGCGGTGGAGCAATATAGCGTCAGACATACAGCCCCTCTCTCACGATAGAGGGAATGTATCTCCAACAGCGGTGACGACCGTCACGGATACTGCAACATTTCCAGGGTCGACGGTCTAAATGAGAAGTTCAAGCGCCGACTTGCGAAGGATAGTCAGCGAAGCCCCTTTGATGGCAATAATCTCTTTACGCTTTAATTCGCTCAAGACGCGTGTGATCGATTCACGCGTCGTGCCCAGCATGGTGGCCAGTTCTTCGTGGGTCAGCGACATGGTAAAGCGGGGCTTCGCATCGCGCGCGCCAGATGTCATCTCCAGCAGCAACCTGGCGACGCGCCCGGCAATCGACATGGAAAGCGCGAGTCGCGTGGCATCGCCCAAGGCATCGCGATATTCCTTGTTGATCATCTTGGTCGCGTGCATGCTGCCTTCCAGGTGGTGTTCGATGAAGTGGAGAAAATCCTGCCGCTGGAATGACTTCACCTGTACCGGCTCAATTGCCTGCGCGGTGATCTCATACACAGTCCCGGAGATGGCAGCGCTCAAGCCCAGCACGTCCCCTGGTTTGGCGATTCGCACCAACAGAGTCTTGCCATCTTTGGAAGAGGTGGTCAGCTTCACATGACCGCCGCACAAGATGTACACGCTGCGCGCCGTTTGCGATTCGAAGAAAAGCGTGCTTCCTGCAGGGACCGTCATCTGCATGCCGAGCGTTTCGAATTCCACCAGCGCCTGCGGAGACAAATTGCAGAACCAGTCGGCATGCCTCTCCTTGCACATGAAGCAGCCTTCGTTTTCCATCTTGTTGGCACAGTTGTCTATCATTGTCGCACCCTGCCACTTTCAGCATAGTCCAGTATTGTTTCCCCGGCTGCAATCGTTTGTGACGTAGATCACAGCTCTCACTTTAGAGGCTTCGTTACAGTCAAGCTGGAAGGTAAGGATGTCCCCACAATCTGAGACCGAACCTCTTGCGGATGCCAAATCTGTCGATTTGTCCGGTGCATCTCCCATTGGCGGCAGCAGAAACCTCGGCAAACCTGCCCGCCGATCTGGAAAGAAACTGATTCGGCGTCAGTTTCAGGACCGTTCTCAGTGGGTTCGCCACAGCGTTCAGGCCATATTTGCGATGCTGAACCTCTGGATCGGGATTCAGTTCATTCTGTGGACGCGATACTACGAAACCGCAGGAAAATCACCGTACGTAAGCCGACCTGCCGGGGTGGAAGGCTGGTTGCCCATTGCGGGAATGATGAATACGAAATTCCTGATTGAAACTCGCAGTATTCCACAGATTCATCCGGCTGCGATGTTCCTGTTCCTCGCATTCCTGCTGTCCAGCATTTTGCTGAAAAAGGCGTTCTGCTCCTGGCTATGCCCCATCGGTACGCTCTCGGAACTGCTGTGGAAAACCGGCCAAAAGCTTCTGGGCAGAAACATCCAGCTTCCAAAATGGCTCGATCTACCGCTACGCTGCCTGAAATATGTTCTGCTGGGCTTTTTTGCGTATGTGATTGGAAGCATGTCCGCAGCGGCACTGGCAGACTTTCTGCACTCGCCCTACGGCCTGGTTGCGGATGTCAAAATGCTGAATTTCTTCCGCGATCTGGGTGAAACCGGGATCATCGTGATCGCCCTGTTGTTCGCGCTCTCTCTATTGATAAGAAATTTCTGGTGCCGCTATCTGTGCCCGTACGGCGCGCTGATGGGGCTGGCCTCACTGCTGAGTCCGGCGAAAATTCGCCGCGACGCGGCCGCTTGTATCGACTGCGGCAAGTGTGCGCGCGCCTGCCCAGCCAATCTGCATGTCGACCGGCTGGTGCAGATTCGCTCTGTCGAATGCGCGGCCTGCATGGAATGCATTGCCGCGTGCCCGGCACAGAACGCGTTGCAGTTTTCTTTGCCACCGCGTCGTGCGGCGGAGGCAAATGACCGCTGGCGCAGCCTTGTTATCACTCCCATGGCGGTGACGCTGGTTCTGGCGTGCATGTTCTTTGGATTTGTCGGCTACGCGAAAGCAACCGGCCATTGGAAGACAAATCTGTCGCGCTCGCTGTACATGGAACTGGTGCCGAACGCAAACCAGCTTTCGCATCCGGGGATGTAACGGCTGACGCGCCCCGATCAGATGCCTTCGCCCATGCTGACGTAATCCGACCGCGGATATTGTTGGCTGCGGTAGCGCGCGCGTTCTTCTTCTTCCACCGCAAGCGTGCTTTCGGGTTCCGCCAGGCGCGACTGTTGCAACTCGCCATCCAGGCGTTCGACGCGGGCTTTCAGGCGCTTCACTTCGTCGCATAGCGCGACGATGACATCGGAAAGCGGATCGTTGATTTCGCGCGGATCGGTGATCAGCACGCGCTTTCCGCCCTGATACACGATGTGCGCTGGAACACCCACAACGGTCGAATCGGGAGGCACGTCGCGAAGAACCACAGAGCCAGCGCCCACCCGGGAATGTTCCCCAATCGTGATATTACCCAGAATATTGGCGTTATTGCCGACGAAGACACCATCGCGCAGCGTGGGATGCCGTTTACCGCTGCCCTTTCCGGTACCGCCCAGCGTCACACCCTGGTACAGCGTTACATCGTTGCCAATCACAGCAGTCTGGCCGATCACCACGCCGATTCCGTGATCGATAAACAATCGTCGGCCGATCTGCGCTTCTGGATGGATCTCAATCCCCGTCCAGAAGCGTGTGATTTGCGACAGCACACGCGACAGCAGCTTCAGGTCATGCGACCAAAGCCAATGATGAATGCGATGGGCCCACACTGCGTGCAGCCCCGGATAGCAAAGCAGCACCATGGCCTTGGACGTGGCCGCAGGGTCACGCTCGAACACGCATCGAATGTCTTCGCGAATCAGTCGAACCAGGTTCATAGAAGCGGTCTCATATACGCTTTTGCCGCTTCGGGTCGCCGCCGCGACAGACCCGCTTCGTGGCGGGTCCCATACTCTTGATAACGATCTACTTCAGGCTTATGAGACCGCTTCATACCGTCACGGCGGATGTCTTCGTCTCCATGGCCTCTTTGCGGAACTCATCGAACAGGACCGTGGAAAGATACCGCTCGCCCGCGCTGGGGATGATTACGACGATCAATTTGCCGGCGTGCTTCGGGTTGCGCGCCAACTGCAGCGCGGCATGGACCGCGGCTCCAGCAGAGATGCCGACCAGCAGGCCTTCTTCCTTCGGCAGCCGCCGCGCCATCGCGATGGCGTCGTCATTGGTCACGGGGATAATCTCGTCGATGAGATCCGTCCTCAGAATCTTGGGGACGAAGCCGGCGCCAAGACCCTGAATCTTATGCGGCCCCGGTTTGCCGCCGGAGAGCACGGCGCTGTCCGCGGGTTCCACCGCAACCGACCAAAAACCGGGCTTTCTGGCCTTGATGTACTCGCTCACTCCCGTCAGCGTGCCGCCGGTGCCGATGCCCGACACCAGAATGTCTGCTTTGCCGTCGGTATCGTTCCAGATTTCCGGCCCGGTCGTGTCGAAGTGAATCTTCGGATTGGCGGGATTGTTGAACTGCTGCAGCATGTAACTGTTGGGCGTCTCACGCAGCAACTCTTCCGCTTTTGCTATCGATCCCTTCACGCCGTTGGGGCCAGGCGTCAGCACAATTTTCGCTCCCAGCGCCAGCAGAAGAATTCTGCGTTCCAGGCTCATCGTTTCCGGCATCGTCAAAATAATGCTGTATCCCTTGACCGCCGCTACAAAAGCCAGCGCAATGCCGGTGTTGCCGCTGGTCGGCTCAATCAGCACCGTCTTGCCCGGCGTGATCTTGCCTTCGCGTTCCGCCGCCTCAATCATGGCCATGCCAATGCGGTCTTTCACGCTGCTCAGCGGGTTTTGGCTTTCCAACTTGGCCACCACTCTCGCCTGGCAACCCTTCGTCACGCGATGCAACTCTACCAGAGGAGTCCGTCCAATCAGGTCTGTTACGCTTGCGGCAATATTCATGGGTCATTCCTTTCTAAAATCCCAGATACCGAAAGCATACCGTCTTTTGCCCTCTTTAAGAATGGCCTGTCCTACTTATCTGCGGTAGCATGCTCGTCTGTGACCTCCCAACTTCCTTCGTCTACAAATCCTTTATCCGCAAAGGAATGGCCTGTCACCAGACCCAGCAGGAACCAGCAAAAGACGACCATCCCGAAAGCAAACAGCGTGTCGCCCGGGATCCGCATCCAGCGCAGATCGTTCATCAGGCCGGTCTGCAGAAACTGAGACGATCGCGCATACCAGGTTCCATGCTGCACCGAGGCCCACGCCTGCAGAATGCCAATGGGCAGCAGACTCAGCAGCACCATGAGCGAAAGACCGATATTGATCGACCAGAAAGAGATCGCCAGGGGACGGTCCTTCCACGCCCTGCCCGGCCGCAGCGCGCGCAAGCAAAACAACATCAGCCCCAGGCCAAGCATGCCGTACACGCCAAACAATGCGGTGTGGCCATGCACCGCAGTCGTGTTGAGGCCTTGCATATAGTAAAGCGCGACCGGCGGGTTGATCAGAAATCCAAACAACCCGGCTCCAACAAAATTCCAGAAGGCAACGGCAACGAAGAACCATATGGGCCATTTGTAGGCGGCGATCCACACCGCATTCGAGCGTTGCTGTCCCAGGCGTATGTTGTCCCATGCCTCAAAGCCAATCAGCACCAGCGGCACCACTTCCAAGGCGCTGAACACGGAGCCGAGCGCGATGACTGCCGCCCCCGTCCCGCTGAAATACAAATGATGAAAGGTGCCAACAATGCCACCGGACAAAAATATGATGGTGGAGAACAATACCGCTCGCGTCGCTGTTTGCACGCGCAGAAGATTCAGCCGGGTGAACAGGAAAGCGATCACTACCGTGGCGAAGACCTCAAAAAACCCTTCCACCCACAGATGCACCACCCACCAGCGCCAATACTCCGCAGTGACCAGGTTGCTGCGTTGTCCGTACATCAGTCCCGCGCCATAGAAAAGCGGAATGGCGATACTGCTGATGAGAAACAGCACCAGCAGGTGTCGGCCTTCCGACGGAACCGCAAGTGCTGGCCGCAGCGCTCGCCACATCAGCCACAGCCAGAAGACCAGGCCAACAAAGAGCAAAATCTGCCAGAATCTGCCGAGATCGACATACTCATACCCCTGGCTGCCGAACCAGAACCACAAATTGCCCAGCTTCTGTTCAATCCCCATCCATTCCCCTGCCAGAGAACCGGCGACAACCAGCACCAGCGCGCCAAACAGCAGATTGACGCCGAGTCGCTGCCCTTTCGGCTCATGTCCGCTGACTGCGGGGGCGACGTACAATCCCGTAGCCAGCCAGGAGGTTGCAATCCAGAAGATACCCAGTTGCAGATGCCAGGTGCGCGACACCGCGTAAGGAAACCACTTGGCCAGCGGAATGCCGTAGAAATGCGACCCCTCGACGCCATAGTGCGCCGTGATTATGCCACAGGCGATCTGCACCAGCGCCATGGTCGCCGCCACAAAAAAATACTTCATGGTGGCTCGTTGCGACGGCGTTGGATGCAGCCCGAGCAGTGGATCGTGCCTCGGCGGCAGCTCACGGATCGGGTCCACTTCGCGGGCCGCAAAATACCAGACCATCGCACCCACAGCGGCCAGCAGAAACACGAAGCTCAGGATGCTCCACACGATGGCCCCCGGCGTTGGCTGATTGCCCACCAATGGCTCATGGGGCCAGTTGTTGGTATACGTCACATTTTCGCCGGGCCGGTCTGCGGTGGCTGCCCAGGAAGTCCACCAGAAAAATGCCGCCATCTCCCGCTGCTTCACGGGATCGCTTAGCGTGTCGCGCGGAATGGCGTAGTTGTCGCGACCGTTTCCAAAAATGTTCGCGTAATACTTTTCCAGCGAATCGAACGCGGCCGCGCGTACCGGCAGGATTGTAATGTCACGAGTTGCGGGGTCGTAGGTATTGTGTCGTAACGAATCGCGCAGCCGCGCATCGAGCGCAGCCTTTTGCTCATCGGAGAGGGCCACGTAGGAAGTCGCTCCCTGCTGGCGCGCCCATGTATTCAGCGTGAACATGGATTCGCGATGCAGCCAGTCGGCAGTCCAGTCTGGCGCGACATACGCGCCATGACCCCAGACGGTGCCAATCTCCTGACCGCCGATCGACTGCCAGACTCCCTGTCCATCGGTGATCTCGGTCCCGGTAAACAACACCTTTCCGTCGGTGGTGACCACCTGATTGGGAATCGGCGGCGCATGGCTGATAATGTGGCGCCCCACGGCGCCGAGGATGATGAAAGAGCCGATGACAACAACGGATAACGCAATCCAAAGGCGTTTATAGGAGTTCAAGCAGCACCTCGTGTAGGCAGTGGAGAATGAATTTCAGGGCGAAGATGGGCGGGTGGGTGAAGCAGCGTTGCCGCGATGTTGACAGCGAACAGGGCAACCGCGGTCAACTCCACGAACGCGGAAAATGGCAGCAGCTTCCATGCGAAATTCCAATAGCTCTCATAGGCCAGCGGTTCCAGCGTCACACGTAGCAAGCAGCCGATATGCAACAGCAGCAGCGACCAGAACATCAGCCGCGTACTCCAAAGAATTCGCATACCGCAGAAGGCAGGCAGAACTCTCTGGCCAATGACGAAGACCATGCCCGCGATGAAGCCCACTGTGAGCGCATGGCGGCTGGCACCCCAGATGCCGCCGGCATGGTCATAGCGCACCGCGAGCGCATCCAGCAAACACGACACCACCAGCCAGACATACGCAACGCGGATGAACAGTGGAAACGTCCTGGCAACATGCAACAGCTTGGCCGGCTGGACGGCCGGCTGCCACACATGCAGCGCGTGAATCGACAATAAAGCGGCAAGTAAAAAGACGGCGGCGGCGATCGGCAGCCATTGCAGAAACACTGCAACCACACCCGTCACACTCAGCCCATACGCGACCATCAGGCGAATGCCATCCGGCTTCTGAAATCCGGCAAACACCGGCAGCCAGCGCGCGTTGAAGCCCCAGATCGTCGGCACCAGCACGCCCCAGACCGCCAATACGACCAGTTGCAGATCGAAAACATGCGGTAGCGCGGGTGATGTTCCATAGAGGGCCAGATGCGTCATGGCGAAAAAATTCACCGTCACCGCGACCAGAAACGCAATGGTGGATGCGATCACAATCCTCATCCAGGGTTCCATTGAGTGCGCAGGGTTTGCCGGCCGATGCCGCCGCACCGCGCGGTAGAAGAGCAGGCAGGCAATCAGTTGCAGCGCGCCGGCGAGCGGCAATAGAATTCTCCATTGCCAGCCCGTAACGCCGCCGATCCAGCGCATTGCAATCCCCACTGTCCACAAGATCCACGAAGTCCATGCCGCGCGCACCGGAAATTCCAGCGTGCTTTGCATCTTTGTCAGCGAATAAAATCCAATCCCCAGAATGAATGAACCAATCCATCCAAAGATTTGCGCCTGACCGTGCGCCTGCAACCATGCTGCGGACAGGCTGCTGAGGGTGCGCTGCTGGGAGATGCCAATCAGGTTCCACACTCCCAGAAATGTCCCCGGCAGCAGCATGAACAACATGCCGCTGACGATGAAGGCGGTCACCAGCCGCTGGCTGTGCCGCTCCATCGAGACCCGCACCGTATTCGCTGCTTGCTCTGGCGAAGGAAGCCGCGAACTCACGCCGTTCCCTTCGCTTGCGCCAAAGCGCGCGGGAAAAGGATATTGTTCTCCAGGTGAATGTGCTGATGCAGGTCCTGCTCCAGATCTTCCAATGCGCGATAGAGGGCGCGCCACGTGGGGCAGGCCGCAGCCGGCGGCGTGTAATCGCCGGTCAGACTACGCAGTTCGCGCAGCTCCTCGCCGGCCTGGTCGTGGTCCGCCATCATGCGCGTAATCGGCTGCTCCACGCTGCCAAACATGGGCGGCAAGGCCGCTCTCTGGTCGCCTTCCAGCTTCCCGATATAAGGAAACAGGATGGTTTCCTCACAAATAAAGTGGTGAGCCAGTTCGGCGCTGACCACGGCGAAAACCTTGGCGATCTGCGCGACTTCTGCATGACTGTCCCCGTGGCGCGCCTCCACCTTCGCCATCAGACCGCCGATCAGATGGATCTGCTCGCGCGTAAACGCATGATGCCTGCCGACGATGTAGTCGGCCAGATCTTTCAACGGCACATTCTGCCATTGAACTTCCGGCGTGTTTGTTTTCTGTTGTTGCAATTCCAGCTCTTTCAGCACGGGATCGACGTCGACCTGCCGCCGCGTGCAGGCTTCCGCCAGCGTATGTTTCCCTCCGCAGCAAAAATCGATGCCGAAACGCTCCAGCACCGGGATCGCGGTTGGAACTTCCACCGCATTGTCGCGA
>JAJZDO010000936.1 GCA_021805955.1 Acidobacteriota bacterium | reverse complement strand
CCCGTAGTGCCCTGGAAGATGTATGGGATTTTCGCGTCATCCATAAGCGCCAGGCGCGCGGATATTTTCGGCAATTGCATCAGGCTGACGATGCCTTCCATCATGCGCGCGCCTCCGGATGCGGCGACGACGATGAGCGGGTGACGAGTATCCAGGGAATAGTCTGCGGCGCGGGCGACGGTTTCTCCAACTACAGCACCCATGCTGCCGCCGATAAACGCGTATTCCATGGCGCTCAACACGACCGGATACGGGCCTAGGTTGCCCAGTGCCGTCAGGATGGCGTCATTCAACCCCGTTTCCATCTGCGCCCTGTTGAGGCGGTCCTTGTAGGGTTTCAGGTCGGTGAAATCGAGGGGATCGGTCGAGCGCAGTTCGGTATCGACCAGGCGATAGCCGGGTTCCAGCAAGCTCTCAATGCGCGCTTTTGCCGACAGCTTGAAATGTTTGCCGCACTTTGGACAGACATTCAGGTTGGATTCCAGGTCGGCTTTCCAGATGGTCTGGTTGCAGCCGTCACACTTGGTCCACAAGCCTTCGGTACGGACATTCTTTTCCGGCGCGGCTTCGATATCGTTTTCGTTGCGTTTAAACCAGGACATGCTTCATCCATCCTAAACCGTGACTCCGCGTCTTGCATCCGTCATAACGATTCTCGATCTGTAAGGTTATGCGACCATCGTCACCCTCCCGTGCAATTTCCCGATGGCGAAGTCGAAAGGTCGGGGTGAATTTCGCCCGAACAGGAAATTCTCGCCTCGTCAATGTCCCAAGTGATACGGATGCCCCTCGACGATGGTAAACGCGCGATAGATCTGCTCGGCCAGCACCACGGCGGCGAGTTCGTGCGGCAATGTCATCGGCCCCAGCGAAAGCACCAGCCAGTCGCGGCGGCTGGTCGCTTGTCGAAGCACAGCTTCCGACCAGCCATCCGCCGGTCCCACGGCGAACGTGAATTGTTGAATGCCCCCGTCGCGCTCTCTTTGCAGCCATTGGGCAAAGGTTTCCGAAGACCAGGTGCGGCCGCGATGATCCAGCAACACAAGCATGGAACGGGCATGGCTCGCTCGGTCCCATGCGGCAAAGAATTTTTCCTCGGACGCATAACGCTCCGTCTGGCATCCGCAATAGCGCGTAATGCGCTGGCAATAGCTGGCATACATTTCCTCTGCGGAGGCATACTTGCCCGTGGTCCTTCGCCCGAGGGTGACGAGTTGAATTTCCATCCTCCCCATACTGTACTGGACTTTGCCGTGTCGATGCAGGCGCGTCGCGCTGGAATCCATGATTGCGCTATTACCCTGACTTTCCCATTCTGTCGTTACTTAAAGTGTTCCACGGTCAGTTAGTACCCCCTTAATCGTTACTTGCGTGTAGCATTGGTAACACTAGTCCGCTTAATTCAATGCCTGATCCAAAATGGATTGGGACCATGCTCCAAGCCCAATTTGGACTTGGAGCATGGGTAACGGTGACCATATCTCTATCACTCCCGATCTTAAAGCAAGTATAAGTAGTCTCGTTGATGGTGGCTATGAAAGCGAAAGGGAATTGCACCCTGAGGAGCAACGCCGTACACCGGCTGGATCACTGAAAAAGGTCATGGGGAAGGGTTCAATGAATCATTGTGGCAATTTTCTTGCGATGCGCAGGATTTCTGGATGGCTGGTTACCTTGGTGCTGGCAGGGAGTTTCCTTAGTGCCGGCCACTTAATGGCGCAAGGCATCACGACCGGCACGATTATGGGTACTATTGTCGATCCCCAGGGTGCGGTCGTTCCCGCCGCAAATCTCACTGCAACCAACCTTGCCACTGGCGTGAAGCTGGCTACCCAAAGCCTCGCCAATGGGGCGTTCGCTTTCCGAGACGTGCCAATCGGTAGGTATGCGCTTGACATCGATGCATCGGGATTTAGCCGCGGAGCCGTTCCTTCGGTGGTCGTGGTCTCCGGTGTTACCACGGACTTGAAGGCAGTGAAGCTCGGGGTCTCCGCGTCCGCGCAACGTGTCGAAGTCACCGGCGGCACGACCCCGTTGCTCCAGGTCAGCGAATCTCAGGTGACTACAACTTTCGGTGTCCAAACGCTGGAGTCAATCCCTCTGAACAACGCTTTCGACACGGTCACGGAAGTGATTCCGGGCATAGTCAGTACGCACGCGGACAACTTCTCCAATACGAATGGCGACAATTTTTCGGTGAATGGACAGAGCGGACGGTACAACAATTTCGAATTGGATGGCCAGACAAATAACGACAACACTGTTGGCGGCCCACAAATTTTCTTTGGCAACCAGGACGCTCTGGCGGAGATTGAGGTGATCAGCAACGACTACAGTGCCCAGTATGGACGCAACTCCGGCGCTGTGGTCAATTACATCACCAAATCCGGAACCGACGCGTTTCATGGCAGCGCGTTTGAGTTTTATCAAGGATCGTTTCTGAGTTCCCTCGAGAATCAGGAAAAGAACCCCCTCTTCGGATTTTGCGCGCCGGGACAGAATCCAAGCTCGGGATGTTCCGTGCCCGTTCTGCCGCGCTCCATTGAGAACCGCTTTGGCGCGACCCTGGGAGGACCCATCCTGAAGAATAAGCTGTTCTTCTTTGGCAGCGGTTATTGGGATCGCCAGCATACGGGTGCCATTCCCCAGACATCCACGGCACTTACACCGACGCCGGCAGGTTTGACAGCGTTGGCAGCTACTTTCCCAGGAAACTCTTCGGTGGAAGCTCTGCAGAACTATGGTCCGTACGCCGTCAAGGTGGGAAATCCAACTGCTGTTGGCGCGGTTACAGACGAGACTGTCACCGGCCCCGGCGGCGTTACGGCCACCAATGTGCCGTTTTCTTTTGTGCAGCGATTTGTGCCGTCTCCATACAACGATGAGGAATTCCTCGGGCGTCTCGACTGGCAGCCGACAGAAAAGGATCGCCTTTTCGCTCGTTATTTATACCAGAACGCCCTCCAGGAGAACTATTTTGGCGACGTTCCCTCCGGCGGCTACGCGAACTTCCTCGATACGATCCACACCATTGGAGCAGACTGGACACACACCTTCAGCCCGAATTGGGTGGACCAGTTGCGCTACTCCTTTCAGCAGTCCGGTCTCGGCTTTCCAAGCGGCGATTACAAGGGCTGCAACGTGAGCACGCCGGCAGCTTGCCCTGCCGACATAACCATCAATGGTGGATTCGAAAGTTTCGGCTTGAGTGCGGGATTGCCACAAGGGCGTGTCGTGAAGGTAACCCAGGTACAAGACAATGCCATCTGGACGCATGGCAATCAAGCCATCCTGTTCGGCGGAGAAGTGGATTATCAGAATTCACCGCAGACTGGCCTATTCAACTACAACGGGGCCTTCACCTTCAACGATTTCAATAATTTCATCTCGGATGCACCCGGTTCCGGCCAGCCTGCCAGCAATGCGGAAGTTGCACTGACGGATGGCCCTATCACGACCAAGTACAAGGAAACGGATATCGCTTTATACCTTCAGGATGACTGGAAGGTGACGCCAACCTTCACGGCGCATCTCGGCCTGCGCTGGGAATACTTCAGTCCGGCATTCAATGTGCTGCACAGCGAAACCGTTTCGCGCGAATCGAATCCGGCGACCGCCTTCTGGGATACCACCCTGCCGCTTGCCGATCGGACGTTTCCGGCGATACAGAATTTTTACAAGGGCTTTGAGCCGCGGATAGGCTTCGCGTGGAATCCAACATTTGACAGCAAGCTGGTGGTGAAGGCGGGCTACTCGATCAATGAGAATCCAGCTTTCTATAATATTGCCCTGCTGAGTGGAAATGGGGCGCCCGTGGTCGTTGCCGGAACAATCGATTGCACCGGCGGCTCTTCGTGCATACCCTCCGGCGGCAATATCAGCGGAGCCGCAGTCCGCGCTTTGAATCTTCCATCACTCCCGCGCGGCGGAGATCCACGCATACTCGATCAGACCCAAATTCAAACAAATCTGGTCCCACCTTATACGCAAACGTATACCTTGGCGATCGACCATCAGATAGGAAGCGCGGCCGTGGTCGAAATTCGTTACGTTGGTAGCTTGACGGAAAAGAACTTTCAGAGCAGAGATGCCAATCCATATCTCCTGCCGGTGAAGACGGACTATCCGGCCTTCGCCCCAGTTACCCTATGCTCCGACACATCTGCGGTGGGTTATGGGCGACCCAACTGTAATTTTGGCAACGTGGCGGAGGTAGACAATGGCGGGTGGGCGAAGTACAACGGTCTGCAGACGAACCTTACGACCCGCAACCTGCACGGCGCAACCGGCACGTTTTCCTATACGTACAGCAAGACCATGGACAACGTCACCGATGCTCTTGCCAGCACCTATGCGGGCGGCAGTTCGCTCGCTTTTGCGCAAAACCCCCTGAATACAGATATTGGGGAGCGCAGCGTTTCAGGCAACAATTTTACGAACGTCATCGGCGCCCAGCTCAGCTACCAGGTGCCAGACTGGAACACGGACAACCGTATAGTTGCCAAACTGACCCATGGCTTTGAAATCAATGCTTTCTACCGTTTCGATTCAGGGCAGCCCTATACCCCCTTCCAAACCATCGGGCTAGATGCCTATACGCCGGACGTCAGTTACTGCGATGGGGCCTTCAACTCCAGCAGCGTTGGGCCGGCAGTGGACACCTGCCGCTTGATACGCTCCAACAAGAGTGCTCCATTGAGCAGCGTAGCGTATCTCAACCCCTACACCGGTCCGGTGGGCCCAGGCGGTCCGGCCTTGGGTACGCCCCAGTATGTTGTGTATGGAAGCGACAGCGCGACCTTTGATGGTTCAGGGAACTTCCTCACCTACAACCCTGGAACGCCAATCAGTCCGACTGCGGCGCACTGGATCATCGACAATAAAGCATAT
This sequence comes from Acidobacteriota bacterium, assembly GCA_021805955.1. The sequence continues at coordinate 13,058 of JAJZDO010000936.1, read as the reverse complement.
GCACAATCGGTCGGCAATCCATATCCGGGTTCCAGTCGCGGTATCGAAAGCGGCGATACCTTTAGCGAGCTGGATGCCGGCATTGTCAAGAATACGAAGCTTACTGAACGCATCACGTTGCAGCTTTCGATGAATGCTTATAACGCCTTGAACCAGATGTACCGCGGGTCTCCAGAAACGTATGTCGGTAATACCGCTACTTTTGGGAGCTATGATTATTCGAGCGGCAGTCATGTTCCTGGAAACACGACGCCATCCGGGACCCGCTTTATTCTGCTAGGGGGCAAGATCATCTTCTGAATGCGCGATCTTTTTTGCCGTCCGCGAATGGCGTTCTCGGAATCGAAGACCTCTCTGTCCGCTTCTATTTCTTAGTAGATTTCCTGGGCTTGCGCGCGGAAGTCTTTTTGACGGCAGCCTTCTTTGCCCTGCCCACGGCCTTCGATGAAGCTCCGGCGGCCACCTTCTTCTTCGCCGACTTCTTTGCGGGAGATTTCTTTGCAGCCGTCGTCTTGGCTGCCCGCTTCTTCCGAGCGGCTGCAACTTTCTTCACCAACGAGGCCTTCAATTCTTCCAGATCGAGCGGCGTCGCCGTCTTGCGCAGACGCTCAATGTGGTAGAAATCGCGCTTCTCTTCGGAGAAGATGTGGACGACGAAGTCGACGTAGTCGAGGAGAATCCATTCGCCCTGGCGGTAGCCTTCCACAGAGTTCGGCGCCGCGCCAAAATCCCGCTGCATCCGATCTTCAATCGCGGTCGCGATGGCCTGGTTCTGGCGGTCGTTGGTACCGCTGCAGATCAAAAAATAGTCGGTGAAACCGGAGTCGGCCGGGTCCAACTCTAGAATGCGTATTCGCTCCGCTTTCTTCTCTTCACAGGCGGCTGCGGCGGCCGTCACCATGCGGCGAATTTCTGTCTTCGTCATGCGATCGTGCGTTCTCCTCTGCGTGCAACTGACCCAGCATTCATCCTAGCCTGTCGGGATCGGGTATGCCAAAAATTCAGAGGGATGGGATGAAAGTGGATGACGCGCATCGAGATCGGCATTCCTCTAATGGAGCGGACTTTTTGAGTTGCGAGAGCGATAGATCTGAGCCTTGGTGATGTAGGTCCGCACCGGCGCAGGCAGAAATGCGGCTTCAACCCGTCCCTGATCGAGCGCAGTTCGCAACTCCGTCGCCGAGATATCTTCCTGAATGTGCGGGAGAAACCACACGCGCGTTATGGCTGCATTTTCGTGGTGCAGTTCCAGGCCGCACTCGGCGGGGTGGTCGATCGAATCGGCGATTGCATCATCAAGTGTGTCCTCGATGAGGCGCCCAACACGCTTTGCCTTCACTGCGGGCGGCAGCGCACCCTCCGCACTGGCAAGCGAAAACCCAGGTCGGGCAGCCACAATCCAATCGGTGAGCGCAAGCAGGCGGGTTGCCTGATGCCAGTGCGCAATGTCGAGCCAACTGTCGGCCCCCAACAGCGTAAACAGAACAGTCGGCTCGGGTACCTCCGCCAGCGAGTCGCGTAGCCGCGCGAGGGTCTCAACCGTGTAATTGGGGCAAGCCGCGTCTTCGCTGGGGTCGCGCGGCGCGTCCAAAAGGGAGGGGACAAAGCGCGCATCCGCCTGCGTGGCCAGCACGGTCATCGCGTAGCGATGTAGGAAATCTGTCGCTGGATATCGCCCTTTCAACGGCTGGCGGCCAACTGGAGCGAACAGGATCCGGTCCAGCGCGAAGCGGTCCGCCGCGGCAGTGGCGATCGCGAGATGCCCGCGATGGGGAGGATCGAAGCTGCCGCCAAAAAAAGCGATGCGCCTCATGCGGTCTCTTTCATCCAATCCTCTCCAGGTCAGCTAGCTTCCGGCATCGCCGCGCGCAGATCGCGAACACGCTCCGCAAGGGCATACTTCAGCGCGTCGATACCCTCGCCGGTGACTGCGGAGATGGCATAGAAATCCAGCTTCATGCGCTTCGACATGGCTTGGAGCTTTCTCAGCTTTTCCGGGTTGGCTACGTCGCATTTGCTGGCAACGACAACGCGCTGCTTTTCATCGAGGCCGTGGCCAAAACTTTTCAACTCGGCCTCAATCACCTGGTAGTCTTCCACAGGATCGGGTCGGCCGCTGCCATCGGAAACGTCGACAATGTGCGCCAGCAACCGGGTTCGCTCAATGTGACGGAGGAATTGCATTCCAAGACCTGCGCCGAGATGTGCGCCTTCAATCAGGCCAGGAATGTCCGCGACGACAAAGCTTTCTTCCTGCGGCCAATCGCCCACGCTCACGACGCCAAGATTCGGTTCCAGGGTGGTGAACGGATAATCGGCAATTTTGGGGCGGGCCGAGGAGATGCGTGCAATCAGCGTGGACTTGCCGACGTTTGGATGTCCGACCAGACCGACATCGGCGAGCAGTTTCAACTCCAGGCGGACTAGCCGCTCCTCGCCGGCGTGGCCGAGTTCGTGCTCGCGCGGCGCCTGATGAGTGGAGGTGGCGAAATGCTGGTTACCGCGGCCACCGCGTCCCCCATGAGCCAGCACAATGCGCTCGTCGGGATGCTGAAAATCGTGAATTAGCTCGCCGGTCGTGTCGTCGTAAACCACAGTGCCCACAGGGACTTTCAGGATGATATCCTCGCCCTCGCGGCCGGAGCAGTTCGAGCCCTCGCCGTGCCGCCCTCGTTCGGCTTTGTGCTCTGGATTGAAACGAAAATGAACCAGCGTGTTGTGGCGCTGGCTAGCTTCGAGGATGACATCGCCCCCGCGCCCGCCATCGCCTCCGGAAGGTCCTCCCCGGGGTACAAATTTTTCGCGGCGAAAGGCCATGCATCCGTTCCCACCATCCCCGGCCTTCACCTTGATCCTTGCTTGATCGATAAACATGCTCGTGAATAATCTTCCTGCCGCAAGGGAATCGCGGTACCCTCAGTGTAACGCTCATTCGTCAGAGTTCCCGACCGCGACGTACTCCGCACGACGGAGTTCGCCCCTCAGTCATTTGAATTCGCTCGGAAAGATTCCGAGAGTGGCAAAGGCGAGACGCCCACGCCGGAAGCGAAAAGTTGCACGAACTCGGAGATGGTTGAGTTACAGGTTTCCTTGCATTCCTTATCAGTGTCGTCCGACCAGGCATCCTGAATTTGCCTGAACGGGCAGAAGACTTCAGGAGTTTTTCATGCTGCGCTTGGCTCCTCCCCACGGGCGCGCTTTTGGCGTGTTCGGCCTGGTATTCCTTGCCCTGCTGCCACTGGCTTTGCTCTATGGCCAGTCGACTACAGGTGGAATAGACGGTACTGTCTACGATCCGCAACACGCGGTCCTTCCCAATGCGCGTGTGGTTGCCTTGAACGAGGCGACGGGCGCGGAATTTATCGGCTACTCCGACAAGAGTGGCAACTATGCGTTGGCAAACCTACCTCCTGGCACATACTCCGTAGATATTAGTGGTGATGCTTTTACAGCCTTCACCGCAACTCATGTTGTTGTTGAACTGGGACGGCGCACGCCGCTCAATACCACGTTGCAGATCGGTGCGACTGCCAGCACAATTCAAGTGCAAACGATCGTGCCATTTATGCAGGCCACCTATCCCTCGCTTGCGACCAATATTGCTCAGACTGAATTGCAGGACCTGCCTTCCGACAGCCGTCGTTGGAGTAGTTTTGCGTTGTTGACCCCAGGAGTGGTCAGCGACCAGAACGGCAAGGGGTTGTTGAGCTTTCGCGGCATCAGTGTGCTGTTGAATAACAATACGATCGACGGCGCTGACAATAACGAGGCCTTTTTCTCTGAGGAGCGCGGAGGAACCAGCGCGCCGTATTCGATTAGCATCGCTGCGGTCGAACAGTTCCAGGTCAACACTGCGGACTATTCCGCGGAATATGGCCGCGCGGCCGGCGGCGTCATCAATACGGTCACCAAGAGCGGCACGAACAGTCTTCACGGCGAGGCATTTTTCTTTGAGCGCAACAGCAACCTTGCCGCCACCAATCCCTACACAACGCTGACCACCTTCAATAATACCGAGAGCAGTTTCGTCACCAACGCATTCCGGCCGACAGATGTGCGCACGCAGGCAGGATTTGCGGTCGGTGGCCCGATCGTTCGAGACCGGCTGTTCTGGTTTTATTCCCTCGACAACGTCACTCGCAATTTTCCTTCCGTGTCGCGGGTTGGATATCCGACAGCGATTTATGCGCAACCTATTCCCGCGATTCCGACCGGCAATTATCTGGGCTATCCCATTACCTGCTCCAACCTGCCGCCGTACAATGCCAGTGGAAATGGCGGGTCGCAGGGTAGTCCTTTCTATGGCAGCGTATTTCAGTTTGAAGCGACGCAAGGCGTGTGTCAGTTGTATGACAAACTCGATCTGCCATCGTATCAAGCGTCGATACAGCAGTACCGACAGGGCTTGCAGTTGATTGATACCCTGACAGGCACGGCTCCGCGCACCGGCCACGAAACGCTCAGCTTTCCTAAGGTCGACTGGCAGGTGAACGATCGCAATCATGCGACCTTGTCCTACAACCGGATGAGGTGGAATTCGCCGAACGGAGTGCAAACTCAAAGTTCCACCCAGTATGGCGTCAATAGCCTTGGGGATGATTATGTCAGCGTGGACTGGGGCATCGCCCGTCTGACCACGTTTCTAACGGAAAATCTGGCCAACGAAATTCGCGTCCAGTTGGGACGCGAACTGGATCGAAGAACCAGTCCAACCCCCGCCGGCGCGGAAGTGCCGTTGGCACAAAATCAGTTCGGCCTGGCGCCGGAAATCAGCATCGCCGGCGGTTCCTCGGGGGAAGGCATGGTGTTGGGCAATCCGGCCGGTTTGCCGCGCCCGGAATACCCGGATGAACATCGCGCGGAGATCTCCGATACCCTCTCTTGGGTGTTGGGAAACCATACCTTGAAGATTGGCGCGGATTGGGATCGGAACGAAGACCTGCTCGACAATTTGTATGGCGGCGCCGGGACTTATAACTACACTTCTTTTGGCAGTTTCCTGGCGGACTATTATCACGCGGTGGATGGTTTGGGGCCGCAGCATTCCTATTTCGTGAACGCATATGCGGGTTTTTCGCAAAGCTTCGGTCCAGCGGGATTTTTTATCACCACGAATGACTTTGCCGGATTTGCCGACGACGAATGGCGAGCATTCCAACGATTGACGCTGACCGCCGGCGCGCGATACGAATATGAGCGAGTGCCGCGGCCTTTTCTCGTCAATCCACAATTGCCGCAAACCGCAAACTACCCGGACGACCGCAATAACATTGCCCCCCGCGCAGGTGTGGCATGGGACATCTTCGGCAGCGGACATACGGTGCTTCGCGTCGGATATGGGATGTTTTATGGACGGATCGTGAACGCCACGCTGCATTCCGCTCTTACTTCTTCCGGGTCTCTTGCCGCGCAGCGGACCTATCGGTATTCCGCATCCACGGAATTTGGCGCTCCACAATTTCCAGGCATTTTCTTCAGCGTGCCCACCGGCGCGGCGCGTGGCGCGTTGCCCAGCGCCTACTACTTTTCCAAAAACTATCAGGCTCCGGAGACCATGCAGGGAGAACTGACATTGGAGCAAAGGATCGGCTGGAATACCGTACTCTCGCTCAGCTATATGACCAGCCAGGGTCGAGACTTGCCAAACCATATCGATACCAATATCGACAATGCCACCGTTGGCCAGCTGAACTATACGATTGACATTCCCGGGCCTGCACTGGGAAAGAAGAGCCCATTGCCGCAAGGCGCGACCTACACCACGCCGCTCTACACTTCTGTACGACCGAACTATCTTTATGGAAATATCACGGAATTGCTTAGCAATGTGAATTCCAACTACAACGCTGGCGTATTGAGGATTGAGCATCGCACATCGAACGGGATCAGCTTCGGAATGGACTATACATGGGCCCACGCGCTCGACTACAACCAGAATGAATTTCTTTATAAGTCGCCGACCAATATCCTGGAGCCGAACAATATGGCGCTGGAATACGGTGACTCCAACGCGGATGTGCGTCAGCGGCTCACTGTGCACGCGACCCTCTGGACGACCTGGCATAGACACGGTTGGCGCGGATATTTGCTGAATGATTATGGTTTTGCTCCCATCGTCGCGTGGCAAACCGGTCTGCCCTATACATTGGCGGTCGGAGGTAGCGCGCCGGGGGGAGCATTCTTTGGCATCAACGGAGAAGGTGGGCCATCGCGTTTGAATATTCTCCAAAGGAACAGTTATCGCTTCCCATCCACCCAGACCACGAGCTTGCGGTTGACGCGGCGCATCCCGTTGCGTGACCGCGCTTATCTGGAGCTGATTGCTGAAACGTATAACCTGACCAATACGCAAAACGTCACCAGCATCGATACTCTTGGCTACAACGCCTGCTCGACACCGCTGACACAGGGCTGCCCCTCGGATTCAACCGCTGCGCATCCCTATCTGGAATTCAATCCAACCTACGGAGTGACTACGAATGCAAACAGTAACTCCAATTACACGCCGCGGGAAATCCAGGTAGCGATCCGGTTGAAATTTTAATTGGGCCTATTGCGCAGGCGCGCCCGTATTTCCAGGGCCGCCGACCATCTGCAGCCGTGGGATTCTGTCCTCGACTGGCGGCAGCGCCGGAAAGGGAGCGTGCGGCTCCGCCTGATACCAGTAGGCAACGGAATAATAGTTGTCTGAGCGTGCGTTGGCATGCCCATGCTCAATGGTCGCTTTGAACGAGTTGCTGAACGGAATGGGTGAATCCAGATGGAAGCGATATACGCTCGATCGACCGCCAGCCAGTTCGTTTCCGACCACAGGAGCGCCGTAAAGTTGGTAGGAAAATGGCGTGCCTCCAAAATCCCAAGCTCCCAGGAAGTAATCCTCCGAGCCTGTCCCGGCAATGGAAGGCCGTGGTTCTCCATCGACGAAAAACATATCGTCGCCTTCGCCCCACCAGCCATCCTGGTTTTGCAGGACAGACATAGTAACACCCACATATTGTCCGTGACCGACGGCATTCATCCATACATAGTTGTCCTTGCCATCCAGATTCGCCTTATCGTTCACCAGCGGATCTCCATTGCCGGTCCACTTGTTCGTCCAACCATGATTGGGCTGCGCCTGTCGATACTCGGCGTGGAAATACAGCGTGTCAGGCGCGAGAGGATGCGAGTACTTCCGATAATCGATGTTGTAATAGAGCGAATTGATGGGGTCTTTGCCTTCGTTGGTCACGGTGATGCGAGCATGCCTGGCAAAAGGCATAGGGAAAAAGCAATTGAGCGCCTTCACGCTGCCTACGGATAACATTTCCGATTGCCAGTTGTAGTAATACCCCAGGCCCAGGCCAAAAAAATCTCCGATCGGAGTTTCCACGCTGGGAGTGGTTTCATTGTCCCAGTACATGCGCAGAACGATGCGTTTCAGATTGTAGGGTTCATTATCGGCAATGGTGAACCAAATGTGCGAAATCGTCGCAGGGCCGTCGGCATCGAGAACGGTAAACGTCGCGCCGGGAGCGATCCTGCGAGAATCCGCATTTCTCCCCGTCGGATCTGCGCTGGACACCCGAATCGGCGTGTAGGTCTGTTGGCGCGTAAGGTCCGGTTGCCAATTGAGAGCCTGGCCGTATGCAACAAGGCTGGTCGAAGCCAGCAGACACAAAGCAGTGATGAATTTTCGCATGGTGAGGAAACCGCGCTTCCTATGGACTTGAGACCGCGACAGACTAGCTAATGGAAATCGTAACCCAGGCAGCGCGTAGAAGGAAACTCCAGTTTGCACATCATGACTGAAAGCGCCGGCAATTAACCCAACCGCTTTGTTTTTCTGCTACGCTGTTCCTGCGCCCACAGTCCTTCGGATCGGCAGCATGCGGGTTGTCATCTATCCCAATGACCGCCGGCCTGCGCATGTTCATGTCATTGGGGCCGACGCCGAGGCGCTGTTTGTTTTAGGTTGTCCGGCAGGTAGGGTCCGGTTGCGCGAAAACTATAGGTTCGCGCGGCGCGAACCTACAATCACCGAGAAAAAGCTGGCGGAGCATTCCGATGAACTCTGCCAGGCATGGGAGGAAATCCATGGTCACGCAGAATGAGATCGAACGCGCCGCCAAACGGACGAGGGCGCTTACGACACGCGCGCCGAAGGCAGTCTCCGCGCGATATGACCGCCGTCTGAATAGGGTGATTGTCCGTCTCAATTCCAACCTGGACATTGCCTTTTCCCCGCAGGACGCCGAGGGATTGGAGCGCGCCACACCTTCACAGTTGCAAGCGATTGAGATCACGCCGTCGGGTTTCGGCATCCATTTCCCAAAGCTGGACGCCGATTTTTACCTGCCCGCGTTACTCGAAGGCTTTCTGGGCTCACGAAAATGGATGGCGAGACGGCTCGGCATGGCCGGAGGAAAATCGAGAAGCGCCGCAAAAGAGCTGGCCGCAAGAAACAACGGCAAGCTGGGCGGAAGACCGAAGAAGGTTGCGGTTGGGTGAAGGCTATCGTATATCCCACCGGCAAAGGAGAGTCATTCTGAGCGAAGCGAAGAATCCAGAGGGTAATGGCACCGCAACCGAAGCGAATATTGTCTGGATTCTTCACTCCGCTACGCTACGTTCAGAATGACTCACTTCAATATCCAGCTACAATTGCCATAAATTTTCTCCAGAAACAATTTACTCATAGCGCTTATGTTTATTGCACAGCCAAAACCTTAGGACATGCCCTTACCTCAAGAAATTCATTATGAAATATGCAACCGTCCCTTTGACGTGTGCGGATATATTCCGATATAGCCACATGATCGGGCGCGTTATCTGCGGGATCGACAATTCCCCATGCATCTACCGCAACAAAATGCGCCAAATTTAATTTGGGGATGTCCATCCCAACAATGCCACAAGTGCTTTCGGAAAATGTAGAAAGCGCAGATAAATCTGAAAGCGGTCTATACGCAATTTGAAACCCTTTGTCGTGAAAATATGTCTCCCACCATGCAAGGAATTTGCCATCTTCAGTTGAGTGTGGATAGCGCTTGCTGTCACACAATATGTCTTCGTATGTGTAGGGCGATCCCATTACCATTGCAACAGTGCAAATAGCACAATCGTTGTTTGTCCTTTGTGGGATTCTTTGAATCATTCCTGTCATAGGTCAGTGTTCTTCTCTTCCACCAATTTTTTTGCTTTCGTGGCGAATGCTTCCAGCGGCATAGAGCCTTGGTCGCCTTTGCCGCGGGTGCGAACGCTAACGGTATTCGCGGCTGCTTCCTTATCGCCCATGACAAGCAGATAAGGAATCTTCTGCATGGTCAGGTCGCGGATTTTGGCGTTCATTTTTTCGTTGCGGTCGTCGAGTTCAATGCGTAAGCCAGCTATTTGTAACTGTTGCTGTACTTTTGTCGCGTAGTCGATGTGCTTTTCGCTGATCGGCACCAGGCCGACCTGCACGGGAGCGAGCCACAGCGGGAAAGCTCCGGCGTAATGTTCGATGAGCACGCCGAAGAAGCGCTCCACGGAGCCGAACAAGGCGCGATGCACCATCACCGGCTGATGGCGCTCGCCATCTTCGCCGACATATTCCAGCTCAAAGCGCGCGGGAAGATTGAAGTCGAACTGCACGGTCGAAAGCTGCCAGAGGCGACCCAGGGCGTCGACCAGCTTGATGTCGATCTTGGGGCCATAAAATGCAGCTTCGCCGGCAATGGTCTTGTAGGGAATACCCTTGCGCTGGAGCACGCGTTCCAGTGAGCCGATGGCCAGCGACCAATTTTCTTCCGAGCCAACGAAGCTGGCTTTGTCCTTCGGGTCCCAGGTGGAAAGCTCGACCTTGAACTCCGCAAAGCCGAAAGTTTTCAGCACGGCATCGGCAAAGTCGATGCACGCGGAAACCTCATCTTCAATCTGTTCTGGTGTGCAGAAGATGTGAGCGTCATCCTGGGTAAAGCCGCGCACCCGCAACAGGCCGTGCATGGTTCCGCTGCGCTCATAGCGATAGACGTTGCCCAGTTCGGCATATCGCACGGGAAGATCGCGATAGCTTTTCGGCGTGTTCTTGTAGATGAGGATGTGCCCCGGACAGTTCATCGGCTTCAACTGATAATCGGCATCGTCCAATTTGATGGGCGTGTACATGTTCTGCGCATAGAACCCCGCGTGTCCGCTGATCTTCCACAGTTCATGCCGCATCACGTGCGGGGTAAAGACCATATCGTAACCGCGACGGATACATTCATCGCGCATCCAGTCTTCCATCAGCTTGCGGATGATGCCGCCCTTGGGATGCCAGAAAATGAGGCCAGGACCGGCTATGTCCTGAATGGAGAAGAGGTCTAGCTGTTTGCCGAGCACGCGATGGTCGCGGCGCATCGCTTCTTCCAGTCGGGCAAAATGTTCCTCCATGTCTTTCTTGGAGAAAAAGGCGGTCCCATAGATGCGCTGCAGCTGCGGGTTCTTTTCATCGCCGAGCCAGTAGGCGCCGGCAATACTCAGCACCTTGAACGCCTTAACGCGGCTGGTGGAAGGCACGTGAGGGCCGCGGCAAAAGTCGACAAACGCGCCGTTCCTATATAGAGAGATTTTCTCGCCAGGCTGGGTAAAACGCTCGATGAAGTGCATCTTCATAAAGTCGTTTTCTACTTTGAAGCGCGCCAGGCCTTCGTCGCGCGGCTCCCACTCGCGAACAAATTTCTCGTCGCGGGCAACGATGACGGCCATGCGATCCTCGATCGCCTTCAAGTCCTCCGGCGTGAACGGCGTGGGGCGATAGAAGTCATAGAAAAATCCGCTATCGGTGGCAGGGCCGTGGCCGAGCTTGGTCTCCGGAAACAATTCCAGGACCGCAGTCGCCATGACGTGGGCGGCGGAATGACGCACGACCTTCAGCGCTTCGAGATCTTTCTCGGTCAGCAGACGCAGCGTGACGTCTTCTTCCAACGGCGTGGTCAGGTCCACCATGCGTTCGCTGGCGGCATCCTCAGCCTTGTACATGGAGGCTTCATTTGCGGATTCTGTCTCGGCTGTGGCGGAGGCGCCAGTCGCGTGCTTGGGACGAATCTGGGCGACAACCGCGGCCGCAGCCAGGCGTGGCGAGATGTCCGCGGCAATCGACAAGGGAGTGGTTCCGGCGGGCACGGTGCGGGCGCTGCCATCGGGCAGTTGCACCTGAATCGATTTTGCATCTATGTTCATGGTGGATTCCTAATGATCGCAGATTTCAGGATAGGTGTTTTTTGCGTTGTACGTCGAGCGAGCGTCTTGATTCCCGGTAAGGTGGTTCTATGCATGAGATATCTGGTTTCGGATCACCGGCGGCACTGATCTTCTGGGTTGGTTTCTGCGTCGCTATAGGGTTGATCTCCGGCCTACTGACGCGGACGGCCATCCCGAGTTGGTATGCAAGTCTGCGCAAACCGTCTTTCAACCCGCCGAACTGGATCTTCGGGCCTGTCTGGACGATGCTGTACATTTTGATGGGCATGGCAGCGTGGATGGTGTGGATGCAGCCGGCTTCCCAGCTGCGGACCTATGCGCTGATCTGGTTTTTAATTCAGCTGGCGCTGAATTTTCTGTGGAGCATGATTCTCTTTCGCTGGCATGCGATTGCCGGCGCTCTGGGAGAAATCAGTATTCTATGGCTGGCGATTCTGGCTACGATGACCCTGTTCTGGGAAGTGTATTCACCAGCGGGATGGTTGATGGTGCCGTATCTGGCGTGGGTCAGCTTCGCGACAGCCTTGAACTTGGCGATTTTCCGTTTGAATCGAAACAGGTGACTGCAGAGTCCTTTCTTGTCTAGGTTAAGTACCTTTTGCTTATTCGGTTGCCTCAGCAAGCCACAAGGGGTAGTGTGACGGTGCGCCGCGTCCAGCTTCAGTTCTATCTCGATGAGTTCGTCTTCCGCCATAATCGCCAAAGGCAGCCCATGGCCGCATTCCAGACCTGCTCGGCCTAGGGGCTGGCCGCACGCCCACACCTTAATGAACGGATACGAGGCGCACGAGACATGCCTCCCTTGCCGCAGAATGCCAACCCCAATCGGCAGTGGCTAGCTGAAACAAGCGGATAAGCAAAAAATGTCGAGCTATTTGTTGACACTACGCTAGCGGTCGGTTGATACCTTGCGCGCAGTATGATTCTCCATCGGAAAACGCGCCAGAACGAGGGCGCGCCATATAGTTGCCAAGGCAACTAAGTTTTCAGCCGCTTTCCGGGTCCGGGAAATCCTCCGGACCGGAACCGTATCAGGCAGGAAGGGAAATTTTGAAAACGGTGCCGCTTCGTCCGGGGCGGATGCTGCTGCGCAGGGAGATTTTGCCTCGATTATGCTCCACGATTCTCTTGGAGAGGGCCAGACCGAGCCCGGTTCCAGCATTATTCTTGGTGGTGAAGAACGGCTCGAATACTCGACTCCGGTGCTCTTCGGGAATGCCATGGCCATTATCCGCAATCACGAAGTGAATCTCGCTGCGGCGTTTTTTCAGGCGGAGATAGAGCGTGCCCGCGCGCGGCAACGCGTCGACAGAGTTAACGATCAGATTCGAAAGGACTTGCAGCATCTCGGTCGTATGGACTTCCGCCACCAGGTCCTCCGAAAGATCCTTCACGAGGTGGATTTGTTTGGCTTGCATGGTTCGTTGGTGGATGCGGAGCGCCGCTTCCGCCAGCGTGGAGAGCCGGACCTGCTGAGGGGAATCCGTTGCGCGGGCAAATCCGAGCGTATGGCTTGCGATGTAGTTGAGAGTCGCCAGTTGTTCCTCGACGCGACGCAGGTACATTCGTACCGCGCGGGCGTTTTCGGCTTCTGCCAGCGCGAGGTAGGTCAGATTCCCTACCGCCTCCAGCGGGTTTCTGATTTCGTGCATCAACTCCAACGCCAGCAGGCCCGCAGTGGCGCGTTCTTCTGCCTTCCGCAAAGCCTCGCTCGTCAAGTTGAGCCTTGAATGCAGGTCTGCGGCTATGGTGGATTCATGCACGAAACTCTCCCGCCGAGTTTCTGGAGAGGACGCTAGGTGCCTTTGCGTCGGGAAATGGTGTAGGCCATTCCGCAGACCAGTGGTGCTGCG
>JAJZDO010000474.1 GCA_021805955.1 Acidobacteriota bacterium | reverse complement strand
CGATCCAGCCAAAGAGCAGAACTGCTGGAACGCTCAGTACGCTCATCGGGAGTCTACTCAGGAACGTTGAAGCATACTCTCATGCAACTGCTGTGTCTACCAGTGCAAGCTGGTTTTTGTGCCTGAGGATTTTTGAGACAGAGGCACACGGTTTACTCTCAAGGTAGGGGAGTAGCAGACCAGTGACGTGTTCTGAAAGGCAGGTTCAGGCCGATGTGCGATGACAGAATTTCTCCAGAATTGAGACCTCTCGCGCCCTCTATTGCCGTCAGCGACGCGGACCATGATCTTTTGGCGCAGCGGGATCAGCCAGAGTCTACACATCTTTATCGCACGCCATTTGTCCGTGATTGTGGGCGAATTCTGCACGCCCGTGCGTTTCGCCGACTGGCCGGCAAAACACAGGTTTTCACGCGCAACCAGATGGAGAACGACCACTCCCGCAGTCGCCTTACGCACACGCTGGAAGTAGCCCAGATTGCGCGCACGATAGCTTCAGCCCTGGGGCTGAATGCGCATTTGGCGGAGGCGCTCGCTCTGGTTCACGATATTGGGCATCCGCCATTTGGTCACGCCGGAGAGCGGGCACTCGATGCCGCGCTGGTTCCGCACGGAATGCGCTTCGATCACAACCTGCACGCGCTGCGCATCGTAACCAGTTTTGAAGAGCGTCATGCAGGCTTCCGCGGCCTGAATCTGACCCTCGGCGTCCGCGAAGGAATCATCAAACACTCTCGGGATTACAGCGCCGCAGAACATCCCGAGCTATCAGCATATTTTCTCGATCAACTTCCTCCCGTGGAAGCACAGTTAATCGACCTCGCGGACGAAATTGCCTATCTCACCGCAGACCTCGAAGATGGAATAGAGGCAGGGATTCTGGACCTGAAGATCGTGCGCGCGGAGCTTGCCTGCTTTGATCGTGCCTATCGCAGTGCCGAGGAAAAATATCCGAGCGCTGCTGAACGGCTGCTGCGCAACGACGCGTTAAAGACAATCCTGAACTCGCTGGTGACAGACTTGATGAGCGAGGTATCGCGCCGGGTCGAGACGAATGGAATCCATACACTATCCCAGGTTCGCTCAGCACGGGGGCGCCTGGCAGCTTTCAGTGCGGATCGACAGGAAGATCGCGGCACACTGCGGCGATTTCTTTACCACTATTTGTACGAATCAACTGAGTTGGAAGTTGAGCACAAGCGTGGTGCGGAGATCATCTGTACGCTTTTTGCGCACTGGATCGCTGACCCTGAGCAGCTTCCCGCCGATCATGCTGCACGCGCAGCAAAAGAAGGCGCTGCACGCGCAGTCACAGATTATATAGCGGGAATGACCGATAGTTATATCGAGCAGGCGTGGAGCCGATTTCAGAGATAGCAGGCATGCTGAAGCCTGCGAAGTTCTTCGGATTCAGTCTCCCGCGGCTTGCTCCATCTCAGAGCCAATGCGGTGCAGCTTCATAAATCGCCATTGCAGCTTGTCAAAGAAGAGATAGACTACGGGCGTAGTGAATAGAGTGAGCATCTGCGAGACGATAAGGCCGCCAACAATGGTAATGCCCAGCGGACGACGCAGCTCCGAACCCTGCCCGAGGCCGATGACCAGCGGCAATCCACCGAAAAGCGCAGCCATCGTCGTCATCATGATGGGGCGAAAGCGCAGAATACTGGCTTGATAGATCGCCTCAATCGGTGGCAGCCCCTGCTCGCGCTCTGCTTGTAGCGCAAAGTCGATCATCATGATCGCGTTTTTCTTCACGATTCCGATCAACAGCAGAATTCCGATGAGAGCGATGATGCTCAGGTCGGTGCGTGTCAACAGCAGCGCAAGAATGGCTCCAACGCCCGCCGAGGGAAGGGTGGAGAGAATCGTTAGAGGATGAATCAGGCTCTCGTAGAGAATTCCAAGCACGATATAAACAGCAATAATGGCAGCCAGAATAAGCCAAGGCTCGGTGCGCAATGACTCCTGAAATGCCTGCGCGGTGCCCTGAAACGTTCCGTGAATAGCTGCGGGCATGCCCAACTCACGCTCAGCCCGCTGGACGGCGCTGACGGCCTGTCCGAGAGCGACATTGGGGGCAAGGTTGAAGGTTTCGGTGACCGCTGGATACTGCCCCTGATGATTGACCTGAAGTGAGGTGCGCGCCGACTCAAAGTGCGCAATCGCTGCAAGCGGGACCATTGCCCCTGTGCTGCTTTTCAGAAAGATTCCATTCAAAGAGTCTGGACTTTTTTGGTACTTTGGTGCGACTTCCATCACGACAAAATACTGATTGAGAGCCGTGTACATGGTGGAAACTTCGCGCTGGCCAAAGGCATCATAGAGCACCTGATCAATGGTGGTTGCGGTCAGTCCCAGCCTGGATGCGGTATCGCGGTTAATCACCAGCTTTTCTTCCAGACCCTGATCCTGCTGGTCGGTGGAGACATCGCGCAGCTCAGGAAGGGTGCGCATCTTGGCCAGCAGGCGTGGTGCCCAGTTGTTCAGTTCCTCCAGATTTTCGTCCACAAGGGTGTATTGATACTCTGCATCTGCGGCGCGCCCGCCGGTCTGGAACTCCTGCTGCACCTGGAGAAAGAGTGCGGCGCCGGGAACGCTGGTGAGTTTATTGCGCAGCCGGTTGACAACTGCGTCGGCTGATATTTTGCGCACGCTGAGCGGCTTGAGTGAGATGAACATGCGACCGACGTTATTGCTGCCGCCGCCTGGACCGGCGCCTCCGGCAAAGGCGATGATCGTGTCTACGGCAGGATCGTCAAGCACCATCTGAGACAGTATGGTTTGTTTTTCCTTCATCGCATCAAAGCTGATGTCCTGCGACGCGCGGGCAGACCCCGTAAGGCGCCCTGTATCCTGCTCAGGGAAAAAGCCCTTGGGTACGATGATAAACAGATAGACATTGAGCAGGAATGTGGCAATCGTGACCACCAGAATGAGCGCCTGGTGACGCAAAACCCAGCGTAGGCCTGCCGCATATTCATCCGCCATCCAGCGAAAGACACGTTCGCTGGCTTTGTATACCTTGCCATGATGCGCTTCATTCACAGGGTGCAGAAATTGCGAGCACATCATCGGTGTGGTCGTCAGCGAGACCAGCAAAGAAACCGCGATGGCGACACTGAGCGTCACCGCAAACTCGCGAAAGAGAATGCCGACCACTCCGCCCATCAGCAGCAGCGGCAGAAAGACAGCAACCAGAGATGTGCTCATGGAAAGCACAGTGAAACCGATCTCCCTGGAACCGCGCATCGCCGCATCTAAGGGCATCATTCCCTGCTCCAGATAACGCGCGATGTTCTCAATGACGACGATGGCATCGTCCACCACAAAGCCAGTGGAGATGGTAAGCGCCATCAGTGAAAGGTTATCCAGGGTGTAACCGAGCAGATACATGACGCCAAAGGTGCCAACCAGCGAAAGCGGCACGGCGATGGACGGGATGATCGTCGCCCACACCTCGCGGAGAAAAAGAAAGACCACAAAGACGACCAGAAGCACGCTGATCACCAGCGTCTTCTCGACATCCTTCACGCTTTCGCGAATCGTCGTCGTGCGATCCACGCCAATGCTCAGCTTGACAGTGGGAGGGATCTCCGCCTGCAAGCGAGGCATCTGGCTGAGGACATTATCGACGGACTGAATGACGTTTGCGCCCGGAACCTTGAAGACTACAATCGCGATCGCCGGCAAGAGCGTCGATCCCGGCCCGTTGTTCGTGCCCGCCAGTCCCGCAGACTCAATGTTTGACACCGAATCAATGACATCACCCAGGTCAGAGAGTCGCACCGGTGCGCCTGTCGTTGCGTTATAGCCAACAACAAGTGGCGCGTATTCGCTGGCCTTGAATATCTGATCATTGTCGGTGATCAGCCAGCGATTCTGCAGATCATGCAACGAGCCTTTCGGGCTATTCGCGTTGGCGCTCCCCAACGTTGTACGAATGCTCTCCAGACCAATGCCAAACGCGCTGAGCTGCATCGGGTTCAACTCAGCCCGCACCGCGGGGCTGGAACTGCCGCCGACGAAGACCTGCCCAATTCCGTTGATCTGGGAAATCTTTTGCGCAAGGATGGAGTCCGCCATGTCATACATCTGCGGCAGAGGAACGACTGGAGAGGTGAGTCGAAGAATCAGAATCGGCGCGTCGGCGGGATTGGTCTTGCGATAGCTAGGATTCTGCGGAAGATAGGACGGTAACTGACTGCGCGCCGCGTTAATCGCGGCCTGCACGTCCCGTGCCGCCGCATCGATATTGCGATTGATGTCGAACTGGAGCGTGACGGCCGTGGCACCGAGCGAACTCGAAGAAGTCATCTGCGTAACACCGGCGATGCGCCCAAACTGCTTCTCCAGTGGGGCGGCAACATTCGATGCCATCGTCTCCGGGCTGCCGCCGGGCAATCCGGCACTGACGGAGATGGTGGGCAAATCAACTTCAGGGAGTGAGGCTACGGGCAGTAGCGAATAGGCAACTGAACCAGCCAACAGCAGCGCCATGCTGAGCAGCGAGGTGGCGACCGGACGGCGGATAAATGGAGCAGACAGATGCATTGGATTCCTTGTTCCCGCGATCAGTCGGCGGAGATGGCATGCAGGTTTTCTGCGACCGCTCCGGCAGAGCTTCTGGGCTTCTGGCGTTGTCTCCAATGGGCCAACCGGTCAAAATAAAGGTAAACGACCGGCGTCGTGTAGAGCGTGAGCAACTGTGAGACCAGCAGTCCCCCGACGATCGTGATGCCAAGCGGTCGGCGGAGTTCTGAGCCGACACCCGAGCCGAATGCCAGCGGAACGCCTCCCAGCAAGGCTGCCATCGTCGTCATCATGATCGGGCGAAAACGCAGCAGGCATGCCTGAAAAATCGCCTCTCTTGCCGTCTTGCCTTCCACGCGCTCTGCCGCCAAAGCAAAGTCGATCATCATAATGGCGTTCTTCTTGACGATGCCGATCAGCAGGATGACGCCGATCAGCGCGATGATGCTGAAGTCTGTATGCGTGAGTAGAAGCGCGAGAATCGCCCCGACGCCGGCGGACGGCAAAGTCGAGATGATGGTGATCGGATGAACGTAGCTTTCATAGAGAACGCCCAGCACAATGTAGACGGTGATCAGCGCAGCCAGAATCAGGATCGGCTCATTCGACAGTGAGGCGCGAAAGGCGGCGGCTGTGCCCTGGAACTCTCCATTGATACTGGCAGGCAGACCGATCTGGCGCTCGACACGCTGTGTAGCGGCCACGGCGTCGCCAAGGGATTTACCGGGAGCAACATTGAAACTGATGACAGTGGCCGGGAACTGTCCCTGATGTCCGATGGACAACTGCGCTCGCGCCTGTTGCCAGTGAGCCAAATTGCTCAGCGGTACCTGCGTTCCGTTTGCGGATTTCACGTAAAGATCGGCAAGCACGCCGGGATCGGTCTGGAATTGCGGACTCACTTCCATCACCACGTGATACTGATTGAGCTGCGTAAAGATGATGGAAATTTGCCGCTGACCGAAGGCGTCGTAGAGCGTGTTATCAATGTCTGCGACGGCCACACCCAACCGGGAAGCAGTATCCCGATCAATTACGAGTTGCGCTCCAAGACCCTGATCTTGCAGATCGCTGGCGACATCTCGAAGCTCCGGCTGCTGCTGCATTGCTGCAACCATCCTGCGCGTATAAATCGACAACTCATCTGGATTCGGGTCTTCCAGTGAGTATTGAAATTCCGTACGGCTGACACGATCCGCGACCGTCAGGTCCTGCGACGGCTGAAGATAAAGCCGGATCCCCTTCACACGATCCACCGCGGGTTGCAGTCTTGCAATCACTTGCGATGCAGATAATTTTCGCTCGCTGAGCGGCTTCAGATTGATCTGTATGCGCCCGCTGTTCAATGTCATATTTGTGCCGTCCACGCCAATGAACGACGATATGCTTTCAACTGCCGGGTCTTTGAGTACGACATCGGCCAACTCCTGCTGACGCTCGGCCATGTTGCCAAATGCGATCGATTGTGGAGCTTCCGATATGCCAAGAATGACACCCGTATCCTGCACCGGGAAGAATCCCTTGGGGACAATCACAAAAAGCACAATTGTGGCAACGAGCGTACCAATCGTGATCAACAGAGTAAAAAACTGATGACGCAGAATCACCTTCAGCGTCCGTCCATACCACTCAATCACCCACTCGAAAACCCGCTCGGATGCGCGATAAATTGCCCCCTGCTGCTCTGCTGGTTTATGTCGCAGAATGCGCGCGCACATCATCGGAGTAAGCGTGAGGGAAACCACAGCCGACACCAAAATGGTCACAGCAAGTGTGACCGCAAATTCGCGAAAGAGTCTGCCCACGACATCGCCCATAAAAAGCAGCGGAATCAGCACGGCGATCAGCGAAACGGTCAGCGAGACAATCGTGAAGCCGATCTGTTCGCTGCCCTTGAGTGCCGCGTGCATCGGGGAATCGCCTTCTTCGATGAATC
>JAJZDO010000331.1 GCA_021805955.1 Acidobacteriota bacterium | reverse complement strand
ATTAGCGAAGAGGAAGGCAATGCTCTCGCCGATGCAATTTTTGGCGACTACGATCCCGCTGGCCGCCTGGTGGTCACGTGGCCAAAATCGATGCAGCAACTGCCGTCTATGATGGATTACAACATCCGGAATGGCCGCACTTACATGTATTTTCGCGGCAGGCCGTTGTTTCCCTTCGGATATGGGCTGAGCTACACCACGTTTGCATACTCGAATCTGCAGACAAGTTCGTCGAGGCTATTTCCGGGAAAATCGATTGAGGTCAGCGTCCAGGTGCAAAATACCGGTCAGCGTTCTGGAGATGAAGTCGTTCAAATGTATGTCCAGCACATCCATTCCAAAATACCCATGTCCAACCTGGAGTTGGAAGGATTTCAACGGGTGAATGTACCGGCGGGCCAGAAGAAAACCGTTGTAATGTCTTTGACGGAAAAATCGTTGATGTATTGGGATACGTCCAAGAAACAATGGTCTCTTGAAAGCGGCAAAGTCAAAATCATGGTGGGAAGCTCATCCCGAGATATCAAGCTATCCAAAGTGATCAGTGTTCAATAGCGGGTCGGCGAATAAGATTGGCCTGTCAGTCGCGAATGCAGCGGATAGAAACCTGCTCGTTGAGTTTGAACTTCGCTAGAATGCGCCGCAGTCTCCGGAGTCGGCCTCGAATCCAACCATCTGCATGGCATTGGTAATTTCCGTGTTCCGCATGAAGTAATTCCAGCAAAAACCGGTGCGCAGGTTCTCTGCCATGAGGACGCTGATTCCTAAATCGATGCCGAGTTGGTCCTCAGCATACCAGTTGGTCTGCGGCTGAAAAGCATCGATAAATCCATACCGAGTCCAGGCTTTTTCGCCGTATTTCTCCCGGATAGAAAACAGTACATGGGCGCACTCGGCGGGCAAAAAGACCAGCGAGCCAGCCGTTGCGGAGGGAACGATCGTTCCGTCGATGCCGCCAAATTCCGGCGGTCCTCCCCATACTCGATATCCGGTCGGAGATTCGGAAGCGGTGATTCCCCAAAGGTTCTGGTCCATCCATGGAAACTGACGGCCGAGAGTGAGACAGAAAAGTTGATGCGCGCGGGTTGCGGCAATGGAATTGAGGAAGTAATTGGCATGTCGATCGCGCAGATTCCGAAAATCGCACCACGCTTGAGCATATTGATGGGTGAAGATTGGCGCCACGCCGCTGATAAAGTTGATGCCGCCAAACTCGATGACCGGACGGCTGACAGCATTCCACGTGCTGGACGGAATGGCATTGCGGGGCGCCCCGATCGCCATCAGCAACATCGTGAGCATTTCGGCATAGACGTCCCATCGGTACGGGATGAATCCGGATTCCGGCAGCCATCCCATCGACAGCGTGTCGCTGCCGTTCAACATCCATTTCCAATCGACGCGTTCGTACAGTGTGGTCGCCAGCGCGTGGATGCGAAGATTGCCGCTGAAATACTGGCGGCATAACAGAATGCCGCAGAGCAGAAGGGAGGTATCGATGGAAGAAAGTTCGGAGCCGAAGAGCCGTTCGCCGCTCTCAATGTCAAGAAAATGATAAAGAAATCCATGGACATGCGGACATTGTTCCAACAGAAATGCCAGCGTGGTTTCAACCCGTTGTTCGCAGATGGAGGGCAACATGTATTTGCGATGGGCCGCGATGCAAAGCGCGCTTAGGCCAAAGCCAGTGGCTGCGATGCTGGCTACGCGACTGTCCGCGATACCTATTGCCGGCGCATGATCCCGTACCAGTCCAGTGAGCGGATGTGCCTGCTCATAGAAGTAGGCGGTGCCACGTCCTCCCATATCGTCCAGCATTGTATCGACTACGGTGGAAATCTGCGTCAGGGGACGATTGATGAATTGCCCAGGGGGATGGGGATATTTCTGCGCAACTTCGCTTTCGCGTTTGGGTGTCTTTTCCCCCTCCGGGGAAGGAGTCTGCGATTGCGCGGGAGGTTGTGATTGCGCGATCCCAGGCAGCCCCATGGCCAGCCCTGCAGCCGCCGAAACCCCGACTCGGCGTATCAAATCGCGGCGTGTAACATGCTGGTCTTTCAATCGGGCAATAATCCTTACCTGGCGGTTGAGTGACTGGGATCGCTAAAATGTTCTTTCAACCACACCACAGCCGATCCTACTGCTGTTAGACACGAATCGTCATCCAAAGGAGCACCGGAAGTCGTTTTTTTTGTCAAAAGAGTGACAGCGACAGATAAATCCTAATACTGCAATATCCTGTGCAAAGCATCGACAATTTTGCCCACATTGGGCATATAGAACTGTTCCATCGCCTCGGCAGCGGGAATGGCGGGAACGTCGGGAGCTGCGACGCGCACAATGGGCGCATCCAGGCAATCGAAGGCCCGCTCCGCAACCGTTGCGGCAATCTCGGAACCGATTCCGAGTGTGCGATGGTCCTCCTGCACAATGCAGAGGCGGCCGGTCCTCGATATGGACTCCAGGATAGTGTCGTGATCGAGCGGATTCAATACCCGCAGATCGATCACCTCGACGCTGGCGCCGCTTTCTTCGGCTACTTTCTCTGCCGCCTGCAATGCCAACTGCAGCATGTAACCGTAGGTGACAATTGTCGCGTCCTTCCCAGGCCGCCGGATCGCGCAATGGAACAGGTCGGCAAGGTGGTCGTCGCCTTCCGGCAGTTCCTCCTTCACGGCGGGCAGGCGATAGAGCTTCTTGTGCTCGAAGTAAATAACCGGATCGTCCTGACGAATGCTGGCTTTCAGCATTCCCTTGGCATCGCTGGCCGTGGCGGGTGCGACCACCACTAAACCTGGCTCATGCGCAAACCATGTGGTGTTGGTTTGGCTATGATACAAGCCACCGCCAGTACCGCCACCATAGCAGACGCGAACCGTCAAAGGACAGGTCTGCGTTCCCGCGGAACGATACCTTAGCTTGGCTGCCTGCTGGGTAATCGCGTCCATTGCCGGGGTGATGAAGTCGACGAACTGAATCTCAGCGACCGGACGCAATCCAGCCATCGCGGCACCGATGGAAGCGCTGACAATGATGCCTTCCGCCAATGGGGAGTCGACGACGCGGTCCGCGCCGAATTCTTCAATCAGCCCTTTCGTGACACCGAACGCGCCCCCCATGACACCCACATCTTCACCCAGGATGAAAACATTGGGATCGCGCCGCATTTCTTCTCTGAGAGCAGCGTTGATCGCATCTAGATAGCTCACCGGCATATTGCTTATTGCCCCAATGGATTGAATGATTTATAGCTTCGGCGAATAGTTCTTGCGATCCAGTTCCCGGTTGCGTATGTCGAAGGAGTAGAGATAATCCAGGCAGTCGATAGGTTCCGGCGGCGGTGCCTTCTCCGCAACGTCAATGGCCGCATCGAGTTCCTTCTGAAACTCTTCTGATATCTCTTTCTTCCAGGCGTCTGAAAAAAGCTCTTTGCCAGTCAGGTACCGTTCCATCGCAGCAATCGGATCTTTTGCCTTCCACTCTTCCACTTCTTCCGCACTGCGGTATTTGGCCGGGTCGATTTCCGAGTGGCCGTACCAGCGATATGTCTTGGCCTCGATCAGGGTCGGGCCGCCACCGGTTCGAGCTCGCGCAATCGCTTCCTGCGCAACGCGATACATGGCGACGACATCGTTGCCGTCCACAGTGATGCCTGGGAAACCGTAACCGATTGCTTTCAGACTGATGTCGTCCACTTTTGTCTGCAACTTTACGGAGACCGATTCCGCCCAGAGGTTGTTCTGGCAGACATACACGATGGGCAAGTTGCGCACGCCAGCAAAGTTCAGCGCTTCGTGCCAGAAACCGAGAGATGTCGAGCCTTCCCCAGAAAAAGCGACCACTACATTGTCGTTCTTCTTCATCTGGTTGGCCATCGCGATGCCAGTCCCGATGTTCAACTGGGCAGCGATCGTCGAACTTGGGGTGATGATGTTGAGGGGCGCATAGCCGCCATGCGCCGGCGCCGAGCGCCCTTTGTCCGGGCTAGTGCTGCGCCCGTAAAGCTGGCTAAACATTGCGGTTAGCGGCGTACCCTTGATGAAGTTCAAAATGAAGTCGCGGTGCGAGGGAGCCACTGTGTCCTCGGGGCGGAGGTCGACGCCCGCGCCGACGGCTGCGGCCTCCTGGCCAACGGCCGCGTAATAATTGCCCTTGAATCTCGCCTGCTTCTTTAAGATTCGCGCCCGCTCTTCCAAAAGACGACATTTCAGCATCGTGCTGTACAGTTGCTTCAGCTTATCGTTGCCGATCAATGGATTGGGGTGGCTCGACGTGGCCGCCGCACCTGCGACCGGCTCCTTCACTTTTGTCGCCATTTTCCGGGTGGGTCCTCGTCTAGATCAAGTGTATCGCAATGACCATCCGATTCGAGTGGTTTCCCGCTTAGGGGATGGGCTACTTGCTTCGATATTGTGCGGCTCCCTGATTTCCACGCGGAGGTGGAATAACCTGTGAATATCCGGGCGGAGATGTCGTGGAAGTCTTCTATTCCCAATGGTCTTCACCTGTTTGCACCGGATGCGCGACCTTTTGGATCCGATAACTGGAATGCAGGGTATGCTGCAGTTCTCAATCCCGCATGCCGCTGTTGAGCAGACGTGAGCTTCGAGGGACAACAAACACTCAGGTTCTTTCGATCAGGTTGAATATTCCGCATTGATGCGCACGTACTCCGCAGTCAGATCGCAGGTCAGAAAATCGCAGCTTCCATTGCCCATTCCGAGCGACACGCGAACATTCACGGTTCTTTCCTTCATGGCGCGATGGACACGGTCCTTGTCAAAATCTGGCGCCGTTTGGCCATTCCGGCAAACGGGCAGTTCGCCGATCCATATCGATGCCTTTCCCGGATCCATCGTCGCTCCAGAGTAGCCCGCAGCAGCAAGAATGCGTCCCCAATTCGGGTCGCACCCGGCAAAAGCGGTCTTGACCAGGGGAGAATTGGCGATACTGCGTGCGATCCGTTCGGCGTCGGCAGCCGATGCCGCGCCCTCAACCGACAGCTCGATGACATGACCCGCGCCTTCTCCGTCCTCAATGATCTGACGGGCGAGGGATCCGCAGATTTGCTTGAGCGCGTGAGAGAAAGCGTCTAAGCCTGGCTCCATAGCGGCGTGCGTTACGGATACGCCGCTCGTCCCGCTCGCAAGCAGCAGCACGGTGTCATTCGTCGAGGTATCTCCGTCGATCGATATGCAGTTGAAGGTCGGTTGCACGGCGTCGTTCAAAAGCTTTTGCAGATCGTGTGAGGCAACGCTGGCATCCGTAAAGAGATAGACCAGCATGGTTGCGTGTGGGACCAGCCGAGGCGCAATCATGCCTGCGCCTTTCGCCACTCCAAGTAGGCGAACCTGCCGATCGCCAATCTTGATCTCCGCGCTGGCGATCTTCGCACGCGTGTCGGTGGTAAGGATCGCTTCGGCGAACTGTTGGAC
Source organism: Acidobacteriota bacterium (assembly GCA_021805955.1). Next base: position 1,038 of record JAJZDO010000331.1, on the reverse strand, counting down.
GTGTGCGGCTGTCTCCCCCAGTTGCGCAGCGATATGCGGCAGCGCGGCGACCAGCTTCTCGCCAGGGAGTTGCACCCCGATGATGCCCGTGGAAGAAGGAAATATCTCCTGCTCGGAATATCCAAATTTCAGCGCGGCAGCCTTGCAGACAGTCCGGCAAGTCGCCACACCTTGCTCTCCCGTGGCGCAGTTGGCGTTGCCGGCGTTGACCGCAACGAAGCGTACCCGGCCACCCGATTGTCGCAGGTGTTCACGGCCCACGATGACGGGTGCAGCGACCAGACGATTGCTTGTGAAGACGGCGGCGGCGGTTGTTCCTTCGATAGCCTGGGCGCAGGCAAAGTCGGGCTTACCGCTGGGTTTGACGCCTGCCCGCACCGCGCCAAAGCGAAAGCCCGCCGGCGTATGAGCGAAGGAGAAAGAGGGAGGTCCGAAGGTTTCGTGCGACATTGCCATTATCCTTTTATGAATGGGAATGGATTCATCGTTATTTATTGAAATGAGAAAGATTTCCGTTGCGCGAGGCGATGCCATCGTGCTGCATGAGCTTTCGCTGCGGGTGGGACAACGGGAGCACATCGCAATCCTGGGACCGAATGGTTGCGGAAAAACCACGCTGATCCAGACTCTTACGTGCCAGCGTTATCCGCTGGTGCGGGAAGGCTCGTATCTCCGAATCTTCGGGGAGGAACGATGGGACCTGAGCGAATTGCGCCAGCACTTGGGGATCGTCTCTGCGGACCTTCCAGGCGAGCGCACTCCTCATACAACGGGTCGCGATGTAATCGTGTCTGGATTTTTTTCGAGTTCCACACTGTGGCCGCATTTCCACGTGACCCCGCAAATGTGGGAGCGGGCGGACGAAATTCTTCATCTGCTGGAAGTCGAGCACCTGCGCGACAAGCCGGTAGGACAAATGTCGGCCGGAGAGACAAAACGTATTCTGATTGGGCGAGCCATCGTCCATCGACCAAGCTTTCTGCTGCTGGACGAACCAAGCAACGGGCTCGATTTGGCCGCGCAATGGGAACTGCGACG
>JAJZDO010000611.1 GCA_021805955.1 Acidobacteriota bacterium | reverse complement strand
ACTTCTTCGTTTGGGAGATGAAGCGCGCTTCATGACCTTCTACCGCGCCTGCTTCGCGTACGAGATCGGGGTCCCAGCTCTCTCCCATTCCAGGAGGTTGGGGAAATTGCGTTGTAGTGATCGTCGTTATATTTTTCCGAGCGTTGCTCCGTCGCACCACGCCATGGATCCCCTCCGAGCTCCCATAGCTCGGAATGCCAAGCCGGGGAACTCCAGTATTTGTTCCCAGGCATTCGATCTTCTCATCGAGCGTCATCAGAGAGAGTATGTTGTCGATTCGCTTTTCCCTCGGCAAATTCGGATCCTGAAACGGATATTTTGCCGGCGGAACTGTAGTTTGTGCGCGAGCGGGAATAATAATGCACGCGAACAGAGAGACTGCGATGAAACGAAACATCCTACCCATGAATGGCTCCAAAAAGCAAAGTAAATGCACCTCGACTGCCGTGCATGCTCCAGTCCACACTACCCGAAACCGCACGACAATGATATCTTTTAATCGTGTCACGAAACAAATAATTGTCAGCTTCACGTCCAGCACAGAAAAACGGCGGTTGCATTGAAAAAAACGGAATCTTCCCAAAATGTTGTCCATGCTATCTTTGGACGGTTTGAAAAACAGTGTTGCATGGTCCCTAAATGAAGAAGAACGCCCTCAGGCTGGCCCTGTCGTTCCATTCTAGAAATGCGGTGAACCATGGACCGTCGTAAATTTTTGGCAACTGCGGGAGCGTCTCTTGCAGCCTCTACCCTCAATGGAATTCCGCATGAGAATGCGGAGGCTGCAATCCAGTCCAAGGCAGATCTCTCACCCAAGAGACCGCATCGGCCCAATGTAATCGTCATTATCTGCGACGATCTTGGATACGGCGATCTTGGTTGCTACGGATCCAAGCTCTCCACACCCAATATCGACCGATTGGCGACGAATGGCGTCCGCTTCACCAATCACTGCACGCCCATTTCATTATGTTCTGCTTCGCGTGCCGCTCTTATGACAGGACAATACCCGACGCGTGTAGGTGTCACGGGCGCCTTTGGCCCCTTGAGTGAGGGAGGGATGGTGCTGAATGCGTCGACGGTCGCGAATGTTCTCCAAGATACTGGCTATAAAACAATGGCGATCGGGAAATGGCACCTGGGAGACCTGAAGGAATATATGCCGACCAATCGAGGGTTTCAGGAATTCTATGGCGTCCCGTACAGCGTCGATATGGATCCACTGCCTCTGCTGCACAATACACAAATTCTTGAACCGGAAGCCGACCGGGACCGGCTGACGCAGCAGTACACCAAGCAAGCAGTGGAGTTTATCCGAAAGTCGAAAGATGCGCCTTTCTTTCTATACATGGCGCACTCGTTTCCACACATTCCCTTGCATGCCTCGAAAGAGTTTCGTGGGAAATCCCCACTGGGGCTTTACGGAGATGTAGTCCAGGAGATCGATTGGAGCGTTGGCGAAGTGGTGCGCACGCTGAAGCAAAATAGCATTGAAGAGAATACCCTGGTGTTTTTCACGAGCGACCATGGCCCGTGGTTCCAGGGAAGCACGGGGAATTTGCGTGGGCGGAAGGCAACGACCTATGAAGGGGGTTTGCGGATCCCGATGATTGCCAGCATGCCCGGCACACTCCCCCGAGACCGGACGACGAATGCCCTTGCGTCCCATATGGACATGTTGCCCACGCTGACAGGACTTTGCGGCGGAACGTTGCCCCAGCAGCCACTGGATGGAAGCGACATCTGGACTCTGTTGAGTTGTGAGCAGCAAGCAGTGGAACGAAAGGCTTTGTTGAGTTTTTCTGGGTGGAACATTCAATGCGCGCGATGGAAACAGTGGAAACTGCATATTGCGCGCGAGAACACGCCACCTTGGGTCCCTAAGCCCGAACAAGGCCGGGTGGACTACTATCTACGAAACCCGGAACTTTATAACGTGGTGAAGGACCCGAAAGAAAGCTACGACACTGCATCGGAATACCCGCAGATTGTGGCCACAATCCAAAAGAGCATCGAGGAGCAACTGGTTACCCTTCCTGATGTGGTGAAGCAAGCCTGCAATAAAACAAAACAAAATCTGTCCAACCCATGGATGCCCGCGGACAGTTATCCGGAATTTGAGAACATGGGCGGGAACCGCACAGCCTGGTTAAAAGAAGCCGACAAAGAGCGGGTTTTGCAGCGATTCAAATGACCATGTCCCGCAGATTGCCAATTCACGTCAACGAACGGTTCCCTGTCGGAAGCCGGAACAAGTAGGATTTTTAGGTATGAGTAGCAACGCCTTTCATGTGATGACGAAGCCGGTGGGTCCGATCTGTAACCTGGACTGCACGTACTGCTTTTATTTGGAGAAGGAAAATCTTTATCCAAATGTCTCGAAGTGGGCGATGCGCCCTGAGGTGCTGGAATCTTACGTCCGGCAGTATATCGAGGCACAGTCGAGCGATGTGATCAGCTTTGCCTGGCAGGGTGGCGAACCAACCTTGCTGGGCGTGGACTTCTTTCGCAGGATGGTCGAGCTACAGAAGAAGTATGCGAATGGCAAGCAGATTGAAAATGCCTTCCAGACCAACGGAGTTCTGTTGAATGATGCGTGGGGACAGTTCTTCGCGGAAAACAAATTCCTGGTCGGGTTTTCGATCGATGGGCCGGAACATCTGCATGATGCGTATCGGGTAGATAAAGGCGGTAAGGGAAGCTTCCGGAGAGTCGTGGCCGGGATGGAGACCCTCAAGCGGAATGGCGTGCCGTTCAATACGCTGACGACGGTCCATCGCGCAAACTCTTACCATCCGCTGGAGGTCTACCGCTTCCTGCGCGAACAGGGCAGCGGCTACATGCAATTTATTCCGATCATTGAGAGGAAGACATCGCAAACCACCCGCGATGGGCTGACGCTGGTGCTGCCCACGTTTACCGAAGATGCACAGGTGACGGAATGGTCCGTCGAGCCGGCGCAGTTCGGCAAGTTTCTGTGCGGCATCTTCGACGAATGGGTGCGGCACGATGTAGGCAAGCAGTTTGTGCAGCTCTTCGATGTGTCGCTCGAAATGTGGTTTGGCCGCGAAGCCAGCCTATGTGTATTTCGCCGCAAGTGTGGTTCGGCGTTGGCGCTGGAGCATGGCGGCGACCTGTATTCCTGCGATCACTTTGTTTATCCGGAAAACCGCTTGGGAAATATTATGGAAACCCCCTTGGCGGAGCTGGCGGATTCTCCGCAGCAAAAGAAATTCGGAGAAGACAAGGAAAGCACGCTGCCGAAATATTGCCAGACATGCGACGTTCGATTTGCATGCAATGGAGAATGCCCCAAGCACCGTTTTCTTACCACGCCGGAGGGCGAGGCTGGGTTGAATTATCTGTGCGCCGGATACAAGATGTTTTTTCATCACGTAGATCCGTATATGCGATTCATGGCAGACCAACTACAGCGGGAACAAGCGCCTGCGAACGTGATGCGATGGGTCGCGCAGCAGGATGCGGCGAAGTCTGCGAATGGTAAAGTGGGCCGCAATGCAATGTGTCTTTGCGGCAGTGGGAAAAAATATAAAGCGTGTTGTTTGCATTCAGGAAAGCCGGGATCTTCAACGGGTCAGCCAAACGCGATGTCGTCATAAAGGGACAATCATGATCAATCGACGAAATTTTCTGCTTTCTGTAGGTGCGTCGTTAGCAGCCCCAAGCCTTGGCGCGATAGAGGTTCCAGCCGAGCAGGCTTCTCAGCAGCCAGCACCGTCCAACCCACCGGCAAAGCCCAATTTTGTTGTGATGATTTGCGATGACCTGGGATATGGGGACTTAGGAAGTTACGGGTCGAAACTGCAAACTCCGAACCTAGATGCAATGGCACGCGAGGGCATGCGTTTCACACATTTCAATTCGCCGAATCCCACCTGCTCGGCATCTCGTGCCTGTGTACTCACCGGGCGATATGCGCAGCGCTGCGGTGTCACTCGTGTGTTTTTCCCGTTCGACAAAGGCGGGATGGACCTGGACGAATCGACCATCGCCAACGTACTGAAGCCGCGCGGGTATACCTCCATGTGCATCGGTAAATGGCATCTCGGGCAGACCCCGGAATATTTGCCGACCAGCAGGGGGTTCGATCATTATTTTGGCGTGCCGTACAGCGTGGACATGTCGCCGTTGCCGATGATTCGCGACACCACGATCATCGAGGAGCATACCGACCGCAACCTGCTGACCCAGCGTTATACAAAGAACGCGGTGGAGTATATCCAGTCCTCGAAGGGCAAGCCATTCTTCCTTTATCTAGCCTACTCCTATCCACATATTCCAATTCATGCGTCAGAGAAATTTCGCGGTAAGTCGAAGCAGGGAATTTACGGAGACGCAGTGCAGGAGATCGACTGGAGCGTCGGAGAAATTCGCCGCACGTTGCAAGAGCATGGGCTGGAAGAAAATACGCTGGTCCTGTTTACCAGCGATCATGGCCCGTGGTATCAGGGCAGTCCAGGCATGCTGCGCGGCCGCAAAGATACATCGTTCGAAGGCGGATGCCGGGTGCCGCTCATCGCAAACTGGAAAGGACACATTCCCGCAGGAAAAGTGTCTGACGCATGGACTTCCAATCTTGACATCCTGCCGACGTTAGCGGCCTTGAGCGATGCGCCGCTGCCAGAGAAGCCGCTCGATGGCCTCAACATATCGGGCCTTCTGAGCGGTAAAAAAGGCAACATCGAGCGCGATGTCATGCTGTATTTTTCAGGCGACGACTGGAACGTTTACTGCGGGCGCTTGGACCACTGGAAACTCCGTTTTGCGGAGCACAATACGCCGCCCTATGATTTGAAGCCCGTGCAGGGCCGGCACACGTATCGATTGGCGCATCCGGAACTCTACGACCTGTCGGATGACCCGATGGAAAGCTACGATGTCGCGCAGGCAAATCCCCATCTCGTGCAGCAGATTTTAGAGCGCGTGGACGAAAAAATACCATCCTTTCCATCCACAGTGCAGCAGGCATATCAGGCGCAGCAACAGTTGGTGGGCAATCCCTTTACGTCCCCCGGTGCGCGACCTCGTCCCGTAAACACAAAAGCTCCGCCTTGGCACAAAACATGAGCGTGAATGTGCGCGAGACTCGACGCACACATCCACGCCACGATCAGCAAATGGGTCAATCATGATTCCTGGCATCAACAATGTTGGGTTTGTCCCAGGGTGTCGGTGGAACAAGAGTCCTGCCGTTCGTCTCGGCTTATCCTCCGGATTGATTGCTTCGATCTTTCCGAAGTTTCTTGCGGTCCGCCTTGGCCTGGGGACTCTTTTTCCCGTACTGCTTTACGTCCGCGCGAAGCTGCTTGCGGTCTTGCTTCATCTGTTGCTTGCCCGCAGAAGCTCCCGACGCAGGCACACTCGGGTTTTGAGTTGCCGAGGTTTGGGCCATGGCGAACGAAGTTCCGATAGCAAGAGTTCCAGCGAATGTCAGGTGCATCAACTGTTTCGTTGCATGTTTGAGCATAAATTGGTTCCTCGGTGGTTTATTTTTTAAGCCGAAACGCACGAACATAAAGTGGTCGAAATTTGCTTTCATTTTTCGATGCGCGGTACTCGATTCCCAGATGGTCTTACCTGGAGTTTGACGAAAGGAGATGTCCAAGGGTAGCAATGTGGACGCTGTCTCCGAGCAGAAGTTGTGGGAAGGTCACAATTCGATGACCCAATGGCAAATACAACTGCAAGTATCCTTCAACTCATCGTGGAGGGTGGGCTTGTCTCAATAGCGCTGACCACGATTCCCGTTGTGTCTCTGGCGATAGATTTGGCGACTTGCATTGTTCTGCCTTCGGTAAATGTTCCGCCGCTGTTGCGGTGTCAGTCTGCCCCCGTTTGCGCGACGGTCTGCTACGACGGAGTTGTGGATGTTCTGCTGACGATTCAAGTCCCTTGCGGCTTGGCCGGAACTGAGTTGCCCCCTCTGCAGTCCTTGAACAATCCTCCCCTGCTGGTTATAGCTGCGCCCATAAACTGTGTTCTTTGCCATTACGGCTGGCTGGCCATGGTTGACAGAGGCCCACTGCGCACGGCTCTGGCTTGCCGTCTGTTCATGCGCCATCTGGCTCGATGTCGCCTGGAAGTGCTGCTCACGGCTTGCCTGCAGCTCTGCCGCTGTTGGCGTGGCGCGAATGCCGCCTGCGCCCCCGTTAAAGCTGGTGCGGTTGTTCACAGTCGTATTGTTGATGACAGTCCGGTTGTAGGTGTTGTGAATGATCGTCGTGTTGACGTTCATCACCGAGCGGTTATAGAAGAAACTTCCGCCGCGCCAGTAGCCGCCGCCGAAACCGATGCCGCCATAGCCGAAGCCATAGTTGATGCCCCCGTAGAAGCCAACATGCGGCCCCCAGTAACCAGCGTGCCATGCATACAGACCACCACCATAGCCCCAATAACCCGGCGTCCAAAGCAGGCCAACAGCTGGCGGATGGACCCACACGCCCGGGACCCAGTAGTAGCCTGCCGTCCCGTAGCCCCAATAGCCAGGCGTCCACAT
>JAJZDO010000165.1 GCA_021805955.1 Acidobacteriota bacterium | reverse complement strand
TATCGCCTCCTATTTCTATAACCATCCAGCCCTAACAACTCAGCAATATTTTCCAGGCTAAACCCAAGGGTTTGAGCCCGCCTTATGAACCGGATTCGCCGTACATCGCTGTGGCTGTACTTTCTGAACCCTGAGTCCGGCCGCGTTGGCTCTTTGAGCAGCCCCGACCGCTGATAGAACCGGACCGTCTCCACGCCCACGCCGGACAATTGCGCCAGTTTTCCGATCGTCAGGCCAGATTCCCTGCTTGACTCCGTACCCATATACAGAGTTTACAGTGGCTTCAGGACGAAGAATAAAGATCGTCCCAGGCGGGAAAAGCCGGCTCCCGCTTCCTGTGGTCGATGGATATCGCTCGCAGGCGTCAGGAGAAGCAATGAAAATTGAAGTGCTGTATATCGCAGACTGTCCCAACCATCAGCAGGTCGTCGAGCGTGTGCGAGAGGTGATCTCCGCTGCCGGGATTCGCGACACGATCGCCGAAATGGAAATCCGGAACGGGATGGACGCGGAGAAGTGGCAGTTTATCGGTTCGCCCACGGTGCGGATCAATGGTGTGGATGTTGAGCCGGAAGCGCGCGCAGTCCGGCACTTCGGGCTGGGATGCCGCTCCTACTCTGAGAACGGCCAACGCTCCGGCGCCCCCTCCGCGCAGCTCATCTGGCGGGCGGTGCAAGAGGCACAGGGTAAGCTCGCAGATGGGCTGTCCGCAACGGCGTCATCGACCCTCCCAACGCCTGGCAAAGCGAAGAATACGGAATCGGGTGTGCTGGCTGTCGGCGGCATCGCGGCGGTTCTGGCGTCCACCTGCTGCCTGGGGCCACTGATCCTGGTCGCCCTCGGTTTCAGCGGAGCCTGGATCGGAAACCTTGCCCGGCTTGAGCCGTATCGTCCGTGGTTCATCGGCGCCGCACTGATTGCCCTGTTCTTTGCTGGCCGTCGCATCTTTCGCAAACCGGAAGCCTGCGCTCCTGGAGAAGTCTGTGCGCTGCCGGAGACAGGTCGCGCCTACAAACTGATCTTCGGTATCGTCTCGGTCCTGGTCATTGTGGCGCTCGCATTCCCGTACGTCGCCCGGCTTTTTTATTGATTTGCAAATCCACTGCTTAAAAAGCAATGCAAGAAGGAGCTTTCCATGAAACGAATTCTTACCGCTGGAATCGCAATGGCGCTGCTTACTACTCCCCTGTTGGCCGCCACCAGCACCACCACTCTGAAAGTGCCGGGGATGGTCTGTGCCGCCTGCCCCATCACCGTGAGAAAGGCGTTGCAAAGGGTCCAGGGTGTCTCCAAGATCGACGTCAATTTTCCTCAGAAGGAAGTGGTTGTCACCTTCGACGATGCAAAGACGAACGACGCCGCATTAGTGAAGGCGACAGCCAATGTTGGCTTCCCGTCTCAGGTGGTCAAGAGCGCGAAGTAGAGGTGCAGGGACTTACTGACGCCGGCGATGCGACAGCGATGGTCGACGGGAATCTCCAGAATACGAAGCTCGTGCTGCGCGGTACGGCGAATCGCGCGGAAGGCTCCCACGTTCGTGTAACGGATTCGCTGCAGCGGGCGTATGAGTCAGCCGACCAGACGGGCCGCGAAGATTTGACCGCCCAGCATGGAGCCTGGTTGGGCTTGGCCACGCAGACGGGATCCGACGACAAAGTCTGCCCTGCTCTCCACAATTGGGGGTCGATACAAGACAGTTCCTCAACGGCGTCGCTGCCATTGCCCGGACTTCTACGCAAAAGAAATTTTTAGCGCTATTGCGTAATCGGATAGATCATGGGCCGGAAGCTGGACGTGCAGCGCAGCGCTCCCTTGGCGAAACTGGAGCTTACGCTGCAAGCCGAGCATCTCCACATTAAGCACTTTTGGCGGCGACTGCGGACTCGAGGTGCCCAGGGCGCGAATGGCAACCTCTTTCTCCGGCGAACCTAGAACGATCGCATAGACGGCCGTTTTGGCTTTATTTTGCGTGAACCGTATGTCTTGCACTCCAAGCTTGCTGATGCTGTTGCCTTGAAACGATCCGCTCTTCACCGTGTTCGGGCCTTCCCCATAGATCTTCCAGGGTCGGGTCGCGTAAATCGCCTCCCCATTCACTCGCATCCAGTCCGTAATGCCATTCAGCACGGCGATCTCTTTCCTGTCGATAGTTCCATCCGGCTTGCCAGGAATATTGAGAATGAATGTTCCGTTTTTGCTTACGGTGTCGATCAGCCAGTGGATAACATCGCGCGGCGGCAGATAACCGCCGTATCTCCCCGGAACGTCGAACAGAGCGCGGTTGTAATGCCAGTCTCCAATGCAGGTCTCCGACTGCCAGGGATACGGCATAATCTTGTCGGTAAAGCCACGTTCATAGTCGGCAACAAGGGATTTGGCTAGATTGTCCGGGATTTGCTTGCCGGTCAGCACCGCTTCCATCCTGCCACCATGAGTGCGCAGATTGTGGTTATAGAAATAGGAGGCGATATTCATACCTCCCCAGCCGAGCGGGACCCGCGAGTTGTCGAAATACAGGAGATCGGGATCGTGCTGGTCGATCAAGTCGCGGGTGCGGTCGTAGAAGTTCTTGACGTAAGAGATGTCCGGCAGCGCATCGTGCGGATGTTTCGCCCCATACAACTGCTGCGGGTCGAACCCCTCCCACCATTGCCCCTTTCCGTCTTTCGCGGTCAGGTCACCATCGTATGGGATGCCGGCCATGGGCCCGGTCTTGTCCGCGCCGTGCGATGTTTGAAACCACCACCAGTTGCGCGCCTGATGCACGGTGACGCCGAAGCGTAAGCCCTGCTTGCGCGCAGCGGCGGCCCAGTCGCCTACAACATCGCGATGCGGGCCAATGTTGCAAGCGTTCCACTGATGATGTTTCGAATTCCAGGTGTCGAAGCCATCGTGGTGATTGGCCAGCGCCACGAAGAATTTTGCTCCGGCATTTTTATAGAGAGTAATCAGTTCGTCGGGTTCCCAGTTCAGCAAGGTCCATTGCGCGCAAAGGTCTTTGTACCCAAATCTCGACGGGGGACCATAGTGTTCCAGGTGATAGATGTTTTGTTTCGACCCCTGCATATACATGTTGCGGGCGTACCAGTCGTTATCTTCAGGGACGCATTGCGGATCCCAGTGCGCCCAGATACCAAACTTTGCATCGCGATACCACTCTGGCGCCTCGTACTGCAGCAAAGAATCCCAGGTCGGCTTGTACGGTCCATCACCGCTCAGTCCGGCGATGGGAGAAACCATCGGAACACCGTCCCACGAACCGCCGGGAATGGGCAGGCCAGGCGGGTTTCCCCATCCAGTCGGCTGCCAGGCCGCTTCGTCGAGCTTCTCCTGGATAAACTTTCCATCTTTCAGCGCATAAAAGACCCGGTCGCTGGCGGGCGTCGCACAAAACTGTGCATAGTCCTGCGTCCAGGTGTCGAACCTCCGAAAGGCCGCTGATTTCCCTGCCTCCGGCTGCGCCAATGCGGGAAAAGCCGAGGCAGCAGCGGCTGCCGTAAGAAGTTTGCAGAAGTCTCTCCGGTGCATGAATCGCTCCTCTGGACAGATTGCAGACTGCGATTACCTACGTTAGGTAATGACACCCTTCTTCAGAATCAGATTGCCATAAATCCGTAGCTCGCCAGTCATCACGATCGCGAAGGCACGGCGGGCGCGCTCATAAAAGGCACTACGCTCGATGCGGATCGGCGCAGCCGCATCGGGTTCGTGGCGGTGCACTGCGCGCATGTAGTCCGCTTCCACTGCCGGGTCGAGGTGATCTTTAGCACTCGCCTGCATCATGACAAGGGGGTGGGCATAGCTATCAAGCGGAAACAGCGGCAGAATCGCTTCGAGGAGCGTGGCGATGGAAAGGCCATCGGTGCGCACCAGGCGGTTCGCGATGCTGACTCCCGGGAAGTTGGAATCGGCCAGGACAATTTCATCGCCATGACCCATCTCGCACAATAGTTTGAGCATATCCGGACTTAGTATGGGCGAAATTCCTTTGAGCATCTAAGGAAGCTCCTCATCAAAGCAAACAGCGACCTTACCGCAGCGGCCGGAGGCCATCAGCGCATAGGCCTCATCAACGCGAGCCAGCGGAAACCGGTGGGTGACCAGGCTTGACGGAAAGAGCTGCCAGCGCACGAGGCGTTCGACAAGTTCTTCCATTCGCCAGATCGAAGTGACCCATGATCCGTAGATCGTTTTCTGATCATGCATCAGATCAGGAGAAGGCTGGAACTGGACCGTTCCTCCCTCTCCGAGCAGAACAATACGGCCCCAGCGGCGGGTGGCGCGAATCGCCGTGACGCGCGCCTCAGCCTGTCCGGAGCATTCGACAGCGCGCTCTACCCCTCGTCCCGCCGTAAGGGTCAAAATATCGGAAACGTTTTCTGGCCCGCCTGGCACGGTTTCGTCACACAGTCCAAGCTCACGCGCCAACTGCAGCCTGCCCGGCAAAACATCGATGCCAAAGATCCTGTTTGCGCCCAGTTTGCGGCAAAGCGCCGCCGCCGCCAACCCAACCGGGCCAAGGCCGGTGATCAACACCGCGTCGTCTCCACTCACTCCAATCTTTTGCAGCCCCTCGTACGCCGTGCCGAAGCCGCACGCCACCTGCGCACCATCCGTATAGGAAAGTGCATCGGGCAGGGAGACAAGATCTTTCTCCTCCGCTAGTAGATAGTCGGCCATTCCGCCGTCCCGCTGCCAGCCGTATGCGCGGCGGTGCTGCTCGCTGGTGCAGGAGATCATGTATCCGCGCCGGCAGTCATAACAAAGACCGCATCCCGAAATGTGATACACAATCACGCGGTCCCCGGGCCCAAACCGGCGGCAACCTGGCCCTGTATCGACAATTTGACCGCATGGCTCGTGGCCGGCGATTACTCCCTGGTAGCCCTCCGGGCCGATCCCAAGGTGTTCGCGGTAAATGGCACGAATGTCCGAACCGCAAATGGTGGACGACTTCATGCGGAGCAAAACCTGTCCCCAGCCCGGTTCGGGCACCGGATACGAACGGATTTCAGCAGTGCTATTGCCGGGAAGAACAGCACCCTGCATCTCCGCTTCTGTGTTTCTCTGTGACATCGCTTCGGTGTCCTTCATGCGGGGGTGATGGTTCCAGTTTCGTCCCAGAGGTCGCGCCAGGATTGATTTTGTTTCCAGAGAAAAACATCGCCCTTGATCAATCGGCAGTGGCGATCGGCAGCAGCGATGCGTTCCATTTCCTCTTGCGTCAGCGGATCTTCCACCACCGCCCGCAGGTTCGCCCAGTAGTTGTGCGGGTTCACGGAAAACGGAATCACAACTTCCCCGCGCTGCACCGCCCACTTCAAACAGATCGCGGCCGGGTGTACCCCGTGTTCCTTCGCAATGGCGCAGATTATCGGATCTTCCATAGGCACCGTGTCCGACGGCGAACAATCACGCTCGGGACGCGCCGGAGAGCCTAGCGGGCAGAAACCAATCGGCTGAATTTGTTCTCCGAGCAGATAAGCAAGAAACTCTGGCTGCTGAAAATGAGGATGCAGCTCCATCTCATTGCAGGCCGGACGAATGCGAGCGTCCTGCAACAGCAATTCCATCTTCGGAATCGTCATGTTGGACGTCCCGATGTGGCGGACCAAGCCCTGCTCTGCGAGCTTCTCCATCTCACCCCATGTCTCCATAAACTCTGCGTGGATATATGGACGCGCATCTGGACTGCGCGAATCGATCTCGCACCCCGGCGGATGGGAGTTCGGGAAGGGCCAGTGCACCAGATAAAGATCAAGATAGTCCAGTTTCAGGTCGTGGAGCGACTGCTTGCACGCAGGTATCACATCTTTCGCAGCGTGCTTGTCGTTCCAAAGTTTGGATGTTATCCAGAACTGCTCACGCGGTGCTCCGGTCTTCCAGATTGAGACGAGAGCCTCGCCAATCTGTGACTCATTGCCGTAGACCGCCGCACAATCGAAGTGGCGATAGCCGAACTTCGCCGCCTGCAGAACCGCGGCAGCCACCGTTTCGCCGCTCACATGATCGGATCCAAACGTCCCCAGGCCAATCGCCGGAATCTGAGTACCACCCGTCAAGGTGCGCTTTGGGACTGTCGTGGGATCGATGGGAGCTGGGGTGTGCTTCATTCGAGATCGACGCCTTACAGCAGATCTTATTCGACAAGCGTGGCCCGTTCCAACCGAAGCCTGGGCGACGCGAAACGCGGCACGCCGATATCAAATAGACAAGCGCCCCGTCCACGCAAGGCGCATCCTCGAATGCGACGGCATTGCAACTTCAAAGTTTCAATGGAGAATTGTGGAATAGATTGCGGATTGGTTCTTTTGGTCCCATAAGAAGCTAAGGGATTCGCTTCGTATGGCGGGGACGACGGAGCTCGAACCCGCGACCTCTGCCGTGACAGCAAACCTACCACGCGTAACTTATAGAAATCAGGGGCACGAATGGCCCGTTTGAGCGCCCTGAGACACCCTTGGCAACGCTTATTGGACCCTTATCGAACCCGCGTCCTCTGTCCTTGAGACCTCTGCCC
>JAJZDO010000659.1 GCA_021805955.1 Acidobacteriota bacterium | reverse complement strand
AGGGAACGCTGATCCAAGGAAGCGGGCGAGATTGCATGAGTCAACAGCGAACGATGCCGGGCGGCCGCGCCCTACGTGCGCAACTACCGAAAGGCCCCGGTGGACACACGCTCTGTCGCTGGTGTGCTTTGGAAGTGCGCGGTCGACGGCGGACATTTTGTTCCGACTGGTGCGTGCATGAATGGCGGCTGCGAACCGATCCAGGCTATCTTCGTCAACAGGTCTTCGCACGTGATCGAGGCCGCTGTTCCCTCTGCCATATCGATTCCGTCGAAGCGTTCCGCCGTCTCAAGCGCTCTCGCGGATCCAGTAGAAAAATCATGCTGGAGTATTGGGGCATTCGATCGGTGAACCGGAAAAGTCTATGGGATGCGGACCATATCGTTCCGATCTGTGAGGGTGGTGGTGAATGCGATCTCGAAAACATTCGCACTCTGTGTCTGGCATGTCACAAAGATGAGACGTACCAACTGCGCTTGCGCTTGCGCTTGCGGAAATTGGCGAAGGTCGCATGTTAATCGCAGTGCCGCATGACCACACCCGTCTTCAGACATTTAGAACCGAGAAATCTCCAAAATAATTTATAGCTTGTATGCAGCCTTCGCTAGCCGATATGTCAAGTCGAGCGCCACTTCATGCGCTTCGTCCTCTTCCATCTGATGTTCCGCTACCAGCCGGGCCAGAAATGCGCAATCGACTCGACGCGCCACATCGTGACGCCCTGGAATCGACAGGAATGCGCGCGTGTCGTCGTTGAATCCCACCGTATTGTAAAAGCCGGCAGTTTCGGTGGTGTACTCGCGGAAGCGGCGCATTCCCTCCGGACTGTCATAAAACCACCACGGCAGTCCCAGCTTCAGGCATGGATAATGACCAGCCATGGGAGCAAGTTCCCGGCCGTACGCCGACTCGTCGAGCGTGAACAGAATGATGGTTAATTCTGGCTCATTGCCAACCCGCCTCAGTAGCGGCTGTAGATTGTGCACATAGTCCGTCTGCGTCGGAATATCCGCGCCCATGTCCCGGCCAAAGCGGCGATAGATGGTTTCATTATGATTGCGCAGGCTTCCAGGATGAATCTGCATCACCAGGCCGTCGTCCAGACTCATCAGCGCCATCTCCGTGAGCATCTGCGCTCGAAACAATTCCCTGTCGGCGATGGTGGAGGAGCCGGAAAGAATTCGATCGAACAACTTGGATGCGCTCTCGACGTCTAAGTCGGCTGTCGCGGGTGTGGGATGGCCGTGGTCGGTCGCGGTGCAACCCAATTCGCGAAAACGCTCACGAGTAGCCCGCAATGCGGTCTTGTAGCCGCTCCAGCGAGAAGTGTCTTCTCCCGTCGATGCTCCTAATCGCTCCACGTTCTGCTTGAATCCATCGAAGTCGGGATCGACAACTGAGTCCGGTCGAAAAGTCGGAATCACTTTCCCTGGCCAGCCCGACTTTCGCAACGCTAGATGATGCGTCAAGGGATCCAGAGGAGAGTTCGTCGTTGCCAGCACTTCGACGCCAAAGCGTTCAAACAGAGCGCGCGGTCGAAACTCAGGCTTCGCTAGTTTTTCCTGGATCGCATCGTAATACATATCCGCCGTTTCTTGTGACAATGGGACTGTCAGGCCAAATAGTTCTCGAAAGCAATAGTTCAGCCACAGCCGCGTTGGCGTGCCGCGGAACAGATAGTAGTGCTTGGCAAAAAGATGCCACACACCTCGAGGGTTCGCGATCGGATGCTCTCCAATTCCAAGATGCTCCAGTGGAATCCCCTGACTGTACAGCATTCGGAAGACATAGTGGTCCGGTTGAATGAGAAGAGTCGCTGGATCGGGAAAGGGCTTGTCCTCTGCAAACCAACTGGCTTCGGTGTGGCCATGGGGACTCAGGATGGGTAAGTCTTTGACGCCCGCGTACAGCCGGCTGGCAATGGCGCGGGTGGATGGATCGGCGGGAAAGAGTCGATGAGGATGCAGCATGGCTGAGAGGTCTCCCTATCCATAGTAAGGCTTCCCCCGGATTGGCGTATGCGCCGACTCTTTCCAGTGGTATGACCGATGCATGTAGGCGCTCACTCAAAAGATCTGCATCTAAACATGCGAAGTGCGGCTATTGGGAAGATCCGACTCAGGTCGATTTTTCCCCGCGCACGGAACGGTGAAATTGCATCCGCTGCATGGGTGAATCGAACGTTCCTGGATATCGGCGTAGCTTCCACGCACAACCAATCGGAGCCAACGTGCCTTTTAGTAAATTGCGTAAGAAAACCCGCCCCGAGCCTCCTCCGGAACCGCCACCCGAGGCAGCGCAGCTCAATCTCGACCGGCCCACTGCGGAAGAAATTTATGAGCAGGTCTCGCGCAACGCGCGGCATGAACTGGATCGCACGGCCATCGCGCTCGCCATCTCCGGCTTGGCAGGCGGAATTACGATGGGTCTTACCGCGCTTAGCGTTTCCATCGTCATGGGGACACTTGGGGCCAGCACAACCTCCAGGTTCATCGCGCAACTCTTCTATCCCATGGGTTTTATTGCTGTCATCGTCGGTAGAGCACAGTTATTTACTGAAAACACGCTGTACCCCGTTGCCTTGATGTTTGCGGAGCGTCGGCATGTTTGGACAACGCTGCGCCTGTGGGCCATTGTGCTGCCCAGCAATCTGCTAGGAGCGTTTCTGTTCTCCATCCTGGCGGTGCGAACCGGGGCCCTCCGGACGGAGTTCGTGAGCGCCATGGTAGAACTGGGCCTACAAGCCGCAAACGAACCCGGCGCTCACATTTTTTGGAGTGGGGTCATTGGCGGATGGATCATTGCCCTGGTGGCATGGCTGGTCAGCGGAAGTCACTCGATTACCGGATCAGTCATGCTGATTTGGCTGCTCACATTTTTGGTGGGACTTGGCCACTTCGCGCACTGCATCGCCAGTAGCGGCGAGATTCTCGCTGCTGTTCTCGACCATCGTGTCGCGACGTTGCAGTATTTTGCATGGCTGTTGCCGGCGGTTCTTGGCAACATTACCGGAGGCGTTTTGATCGTCACCCTGCTGGAATATGGCCAAGTCAAGGGCGGCGAGGACGAAGGTCACGGCTTTCCACGCGGATGATTCGGGAATTGTTCCGCCGAAGACGATATTCTGTTGCGGGAGACATAGGATTCGAATGGCGAGCGACGGAATCAAAGGATTGGATGTCACAGGCAAAGTTGCCGTGGTGGTTGGAGGAACTTCGGGGATTGGCAGGGCGCTCGCGCTGGGGCTTGCCGAGGCTGGGGCCGATGTGGTGGCCACTTCCCGCCGCGCAGACCATGTGAGCGAAATCGCGGCCCAGATTGAATCTTTCGGGCGACGTTCGCTTGCTCTCACCTCCGACGTAAGCGATCGCCGCTCTCTGGAAAAAGTTTTAGAAAAAACAATATCCGCGCTCGGCGAGGTGGATATCCTCGTGAACTGCGCAGGAATTACGCAGCGAGTTCCGACCCTCGATATGGAGGAAGCCCTGTGGCAGAACATTCTCGACACGAACCTGACGGGCACCCTTCGCTCCTGTCAGGTGTTTGGCCGGCACATGGTTGCGCGCGGCTACGGCCGCATCATCAATATCGCCTCTCTCACCAGCTTTGTGGCCTTTTACGAAGTCGCCGCCTATTCCGCCAGCAAGGCGGCGGTAGCGTCGCTGACAAAATCCCTCGCCATTGAATGGGCGCGCTACGGCGTGACAGTCAATGCGATTGCTCCCGGAGTTTTTCGAACCGCGCTGAATACCGAATTGCTCGATAGCTCCGGCCGCGGGAAGGAATTGCTGCTGCGAACTCCCATGGGACGATTCGGCAAGGTGGAGGAGTTGGTGGGTGCGGCCATTTACCTCGCCTCCGACGCAGCTTCCTTTGTCACCGGCGAGATTCTTGTCGTGGACGGTGGATTCTTGTCCAGCGCCGTGAATCAGTAATTGCGATGACCATCGTCCGAGCATCGCGCCCAGTTGGCTCATCTTCGTTTGCCTGCCAGTTGCCGCGCGTTCGCATGTTGCTTCTCCGGACGTGTCGACCGAACCCAGTGCCAAATAGAAAACGCGCTGGCGATCAGGCACAGGGCGATGAACGCAATCACACTCCAAACGAATGCCGGGGACTTCCCTATCCTCAAAATGACTGTGCCGAACTTGATCGCCAGTAACCCAAGCACGGAAAATCGGACTGCCCGAGAGACAAAATTGATCCCCGCCACTCGCCACAAGGAATACCCCAGCGCGCTCGAGGCAGCAATCGCCATGGTGAACGGAAACGGCGGAGGAGCAAGACATCCGATGGCGACGGCAACGCCGGAACGGTCGCCGATGTCCTTCTTGAGTCTGTCGAACAGTTTCTTACCCGCTACTTTCCGGATCCCTTCCTCGCCGAATTTCCGCGCCAGGCTGGCCAACAACAGGACTCCCACAGTAGACCCGCACGCGGCTGACAGAACATACCAGAAAAACCCGGCATGATGATGCGCGATCAGTCCCACTACTAGCAGATCGTTTCCAAATGGAAGCACCAGGAACGACGAATCCAGGATCCCCAGAACGAACGGGCCAAAATATCCAAGCTGAAAGAGAAAATGAAGAAAGGGACGAAAAGCGTGCGCCATGTGGCGTTTCCTTCCGACTTTACGATACACGGAAGACTTGCTGCACCTATAGGATTCACACTGGGCGCTTTAAGCTGTTCCGTGCCAATCATTTCCATAGACATGCGCGGCAAAATGGTCGGGAGCGGACGGAATTTCTCCCATAGGGATCGCAAGTTGCGCGGAAATAACTTGACTGCGGACATTCTTTGCAGGAGTTGAAATGAAAAATATTGTGGCCGTCCAGACTCGACTCCCGCTACATCGGGATTTTGGATTCAATCCTCACAGTTGTGCGAGACGCTTCAGGCCACTAGAATCGAAGTTCTACCATGACGGCAGAGAACTTAGCAGACAACCCGACAGAAACGCCAGCCGAAACCCTGAGTGTGGCATGGCAGAAGACGGAGTTGGCGCGGCATCCGAAGCGTCCTTATCCGATGGAATTTATCGAGTCGTTATTTACTGACTTTAGCGAGATTCACGGCGATCGCGCCTTTGGCGACGATCTTGCAATGGCTTGCGGCATGGCCCGTTTTCATGGTGAGCAGGTTCTGATAATCGCCAACGTCAAGGGCCGCACCACCAAGGAGAAGGTCCAGCGCAATTTCGGCATGCCCAATCCTGAGGGCTACCGCAAGGCTCTTCGGGCCATGAAGCTCGCCGAGAAATTTGGCCGTCCAGTGTTTACCTTCATCGATTTGATCGGTGCAAATCCAGGATTGGGCGCGGAAGAGCGAGGACAAGCGGAAGCCATTGCCCGTAACCTGCGAGAGATGGCCCGTCTGCGTGTTCCCATTCTTGCCACAATCACCGGCGAAGGCGGATCGGGCGGAGCGCTGGCATTGGCCGTTGCTGATCGCGTGCTGATGCTCGAGAACGCAGTATATTCGGTGATTTCGCCCGAAGCCTGCGCTTCCATCATGTGGCGCGACGCCAGTAAACGCGCGTTGGCGGCCGAGGCATTGCGAACCAACTCCGAAAACGTCTTACGGTTAGGCTGTATCGACGTTATCGTGCCCGAGCCCCCAGGCGGCGCGCAGAATGACCCGGAGCAGGCAGCCAGGCTGCTGGACGACGCGCTTCAACTCCAGTTGAGTCAAGTGAAACTGCTTTCGACCGACGAGCTGGTGCGCAATCGGATCTCCAAATTCCGCAACATGGCGCGATTTTATACCGAAGGATAAACGGTGTTCAGAAGCGGTCTCATAAACACGACGCAGACCGTGATGGGAAGGGCGAGACCCGCCCTTGAACCAGGTCTCGGGGCGCACGGACGAAGCAGCAAAGATTCCTCCTGGCATTGTTGGTTGATTTCGTGCAGCGGAGTGACTCTATGAGCTTGCTTCGCGGTCCAGGACGCGGGCGCGCCTTTTTCCGTTTTCTTCTGGGAGTCGCGTGGATCGCCATTGCCTATTATCTGTCCCGTATCGCTGCCCGCGGTTTTAGCCGAGACGCAGCCTTTCCTCTGATTCGAAATTTGTTTGCGATTTTCATGCTGATCGTCGGCTTCGGGTATATGGAAATGGCCTGGGATCGCAAGCCTGAGCCGCTCCGGGCTATGGGACTTGCTCGCCGGCCAGGAGATGTCCGTGAGTTTGCGATGGGTGCCGCATTGGGTTGGGGCATGGTCACCGTAGTGATCCTCGTCTCTGCGCTGGCCGGCACTTTTTATGTGCAACTTTGGGCCTCATTTCACGCCTGGCAACTCCTGGTTCTGCAAATGCTGGCGCTGGCCGCTGGCGCGCTGGCAGGCGAGATCGCATTCCGCGGATATCCTTTTCAAAAGCTGATCGAAACCACGGGCCCATTCACCGCCACCATTCTTTCCGGAATATTCTTTGGCGTGCTGTGTTGGAAGGTACCCGGCACAACGCCGACTGCCGTATGGGCAAGCGCATTGGCAGCGGTTGTGCTTTCTGTCGCTTATCTGCGAACCCATGCCCTCTGGCTAAGTTGGGGATTGCATTTCGCCTGGGTCGCGAGTATCGCCGTCCTTTTCGGCCAACCGCTCGCTGGCAGCCGTCAAGCGTCGAGCGTGATCCACACCTACGTCGATGGACCCATCTGGTTAACGGGCGGCGAGTACGGGCCGGAAGCCAGCATGGTGACCCTCGTCGTGTTGTGGGCTGGACTCTACATCCTGATCTGGATGACCCGCGACTTGGCTTGGAAATATAGTCAGCCGGAACTGAAGCCCGCTGGAATCCCCGTCGATCTTAGCCATCCCATGCATCCTGCTCCGCCGCCTCCGGCCGCCTCCGCGCCAGCACAGAACACACCAACAACCGGCCTGGTTCAGATTGCCCCGTTAAGTATGGCAACGAGTCCTGCACCACAGAATTCAACAGACGAGGCTTCGTCAATTCCGCTCACCCGCTCATTCAATAGTGACGTAAAGCGGCAACCCTAGGAGTCGTGGAATCCTATAGCGGACGCACTCCCCAGGGTGTTTGCGCGGACAACTTCGTGTAAACTAGTCCTCGTAGGCGATCCGCGACTGCTCTGGCTCGTTTCAGGGCCGACATTCCCACCGATCTGTTTTTCATTCGTATTTGCTTTCTGCGTCACGCCGAAGCGAATCGTTTGAGTAGCAGTGAGTGGATGGTTTTCAGTCAGGCGGATCACCAAGCTGAAGGAGACAGGGAACCTTATGGCCAAGATTGCGAAAACGGGCGACCGTAAAAAGGAAATGGATACCACTAAGAGCACGGATTGCCCCAAGTGCTCAAAACCGACCCGGATTGTGAAACGCGTGAAGGACCGCGAGCGCGGTGTGCCGGGCGGCGTGTATATTTCCTGCTCTGTTTGCGAGTTTCACGAAAAGCTGTAAGAAAATCGTCGCTTTTTCTATCAAATAGATCCAGCACAACCGAAAACCCATCCTCAGAACCTCTCAGGATGGGTTTTCTGCGTTCCTCGATATCTCGTCGTCAACCCTGAGCGACCAGAGACCGCGCTGAATCCAGAGCGCTAACGATGCCTCCGAGGTCTGGGGCAGTAATCATGGACCTATAATTTGACCTGAGGAATTTTGGAATGTATCGAGAACTGTTGAAGTTACAAAGACGCGATTTCTTGAAAGCAAGCGCAGCGGCTGCCGTGGGTTCAGTGATACCAGCCTGCGGCATCATCGAGGCAAGCGATCTTGCGGTCGCACAAACGATGCCGCCAGGGCGGAAAGCATCCGGCCGGGATCCCGCCCATGATGTGCTGCCAATCATTGGCACCGGATGGCGCGGGCATATGTTTCCCGGAGCCGTGGCGCCATTTGGATTGGTGCAACTGAGTCCGGATTCCAGCGGGCCGCCGGAGCCAATGTGGAATGAAAAGTGGGACGTATATCGGTGGAATCATTGTTCGGGCTATCACTACCCCGATAATGTCATCCAGGGGTTCAGCCATACCCACGTTCAGGGGACCGGCGGGGGAGAACTGGGAGACGTTCTGGTAATGCCGGTGGTCGAAGGACGAAACTGGGGCTGGGAAGCGGGCATTCCGGGAGATGAGAGTCAGGGACAGATCGAAGCCCTTGGATTGAACTCGGGCTGGGTTTTCAGCGGATCGGAACCAGGCTATCGCTCATTCTTCTCCCACCGGCAGGAACACGTCCGCGCAGGTTATTACGGCGTACACCTCGACACACCCGATGTACAAGCGGAACTGACCGCGACAACGCGCTGCGGCATGCATCGGTATCGTTATCCCACGTTGCCGGCCCAGACGCGCCAGGGAGTCATCGTGGACCTGGTCCACAGCGTGGGCAGCAAGATCTACCATGCGGAACTGAACATTGAGAGCGCTTCGCGCATTAGCGGCATCCGCTCGACCCACGGGTGGGCGAAGGACAAGCAGCTCTATTTTGTCATGGAGTTTTCGCACCCGGCCTCTTCGGTGCAGGTCCGGGTGGACGGCAATGTAAGCTCTGCCTCGACTGGAGATAAACTCTCAGGCGAACACATCAAGGCCATCTTCAGCCATGCCTCTGGATCGAATCCACTCGTAATTCGCGTCGGCATCTCCGGCACCAGCATCGACGGAGCGAGAAAAAATCTGATGGCCGAGATTCCGCATTGGGATTTTGACGCGGTGGCTCGCCAGACAGAGCTGGCCTGGAGCCGTGCCTTGGCTGTTTTAGATGCCGACCTTCCAGACATCGCGCTGAGTCAGACATTTTATACCGGCGCATACCATGGGCTGGTCGCGCCAATCACATATAGCGATGTGGATGGAACCTACCGAGGACAGGATCATCAGAATCATCCGAACCCCGGCTTTACCAAATACACGGCGCTCTCCATCTGGGACATTTATCGCGGTGAATTTCCTTTCATTATGCTGATGCAGCCGCATCGGACCAACGACATCATCCGTACACTGTTGGCCGATTATCGGGAACTTGACCAGCACACGTTGCCGATGTGGCCGCTGTGGGGAAATGAAACCTGGAGTATGACTGGGTTCCATTCCGCGGGCATGATCCTCGGTGCCTATGTGCGGGGACTCCGTGACTATGACGTGCAGGCCGCCTACGCCGCCATGCGGGACACGGCCCTCGTCGGCGCGACGGCAAACGGCAATCGGAAATTGCAGGAACAGTTCCGCCATTATGGATACGTGCCCACGGGGCCGAACAATCAGTCGGTGTCGCGCACCATGGATTTCTCCTACGACTACTGGTGCGTGGGAGCGATGGCCGAGTTACTGGGCAAGCAGGACGACGCGGCCATGTTTTATAAGCTGGCGCAGAACTACAAGAACATCTTTGATCCCAAGTCTGGCTTTATGCGCGGCAAGACGGAAGATGGCGCATGGCGGGAGCCATTCCGCCCAGACCAGGAAACCTTTGACGATTACACCGAATCCGACGCCTGGCAGGCCACCTTCAACGTCATGCAGGATGTGCAGGGCCTGATCGATCTGTACGGCGGAGACAAGCAGTTCATCGCCAAGCTGGATGCCCTGTTTGCCGCTCCCTCCAACGTGCTCGACTCTCCGCCAGACGTCACCGGAATGGTAGGGCAGGACGCCCAGGGCAACGAACCCAGCAACCATATTCCCTATCTGTATCCGTTTGCCGGCGCGGCGTGGAAGACACAGCAGTGGGTTCGCAAAGCGGCGGCGCTTTACAACAACACGCCAGAAGGTATCCCCGGCAACGATGATTGCGGCCAGCTGTCGAGCTGGTTTGTTTTCGCGGCACTGGGCTTCTATCCTGTCAACGCTGCCTCGGGAGTGTATGTGATCGGCAGTCCACTTGTGAATCGGGCCCGAATCCGCAATCCGGACAAGGGGACCACGTTCACTGTGATTGCCGACAATAACTCGCCGGAAAACATGTTCATCCAAAGCGCGCAATTGAACGGCAAGGAGCTGACCCGCTCCTGGTTTACCCATGCCGATATTGTGGCCGACGGTGAACTGCACTTTCACATGGGCAGCAAGCCCAACAAGGAGTGGGCTTCCAACCCGGCGGACCGGCCTCCATCCGGGCTGGTGAAAAGTTGATCTCCATCACCATCGCAAAAACAAAGAGCAGGTCCGCAAACGGACCTGCTCTTTGTCTCTTCAGATGAGTTGGTTTCAGTAATCGAAAACCTATAGCCGATTTATAGATGCTGTAGTTGAAAGTGGGATGAGTCATTCTGAGCGGAGCCTGCCCTGAGCGTAGCCGATGAGTTCATAATGACTCCCTTTCACAAATAACTACACCACTGTCAATCCGCTTTAGTGCGTCTCCGTCGCTACCGCTGCCGTTGGCGTAGCGCCTCCCGGCGCATCGTAGGCAACGATCTGCTTCAACGTGGTGTAAGGAAGCGCGGTGATCGGCACCGGTCGTCCGTTGACAAACAGGGTGGGCGTCTGGTCCACGCCAACCTCGTTGCCAAGTCTCACAGAAGCGGCAACAGTGTTCGCAGCCGCAGGCGTGGAGGCGCAAGTGGCGACCTGTGACGCATTCGCCCCGGCCTTGGCGGCGGCGGCATTGAGAGTTCCGTCCGCATCGGTCCTCAAAGCATCCTGCGTATCAAAAACTGCCTGGACATATTGGAAAAAGGCAGCGTTTCCCTTCTCCTGCGCCACGCACACACCATACTCCGCGGCTTTTACTGCCTGCGGATGGATCGTAGGTAGCGGAAAATACTGAAAGACGACATGCGCGTTGGGAAAATCCTGGACCAGCTTGTCCATCGTGCCGGCTGCCGCTTTGCAGTCCGGGCACTGCAGGTCGGCAAATTCCACCAGCATCAGACTCTTGGAACTGGAGCCTCGATACGGGCCGACCGCGCCTTGTTCCAGTTTTTGTTCCACCGCAGCGAAGGGATGAGGGCCAAATGCAACAACTGAGGTACCCGCAATCGCATGATTGCCGTCGGGTGTCACAAAAAAGATCGTCGGAGATGGACCGCGCGAAACGCCCTGCTCGCCTACCAGAATCGTGACGCGACTGACGTTTGGAGCTTCGGTGGTTTGAATGCCCATGACCTGCCAAACTCGATTCGGGTCATAGCCCCAAATCTGCTTCAGGAATGCATTGACTTCCTGTGTCGTGGGAGAGGGCGCGGTAAAGTCCTTGGGGCTGGCGGGAGGAAATTGAAGCTTATCCGGCGGCGTAATGTTGCTCAGCGGCAACGGCGGAGGCGCGGCCGACTCTGAAGAAGCGGGCGCCTGTGAACTCTGTTGGGCGGACTGGGCGGTGGCTACCGCCGCACCCTGGACCATCGCCATTGCGATGATCGATAAAAACAACAACTTCAGTTTCACGGATATACCTCGAACGTGGAAATCATTTTGTTAAACTTGCACTTTGACCGCGATGGGAAACCGGCGACCGACCCCAAAGGATTTTTGCGTCACTTTCAAGATAGGCGCCGCCTGCTGGCGCTTATATTCACTGCGCTCGACCATGCGCAGTATGTTTCGAACCAAGGCAATATCCAGAGGCAATATGCTCGATTGTACAATTTCCTCCGCCGTTTCGTACCGCTCCACATATGCCTCAAGAATTGGATCGAGCACGTCATACGGCGGCAACGAATCGGTATCCTGCTGGCCCGGTCGCAGTTCCGCCGATGGCGGTTTTGTCAATGTGCTTTCTGGAATGATTTCCCGGCCTCGATTGGCGTATTGCGCCAGCCGATAGACGCAGGTTTTATACACGTCTCCGATGACTGCCAGCGCCCCCACCATGTCTCCGTACAGAGTACAGTACCCGGTCGACATCTCCGATTTATTGCCCGTCGTCAGCACCAGCGCGCCCAACTTGTTCGACAAGGCCATCAGCAGGGTTCCCCGAATTCGCGACTGCAGATTTTCTTCCGTGATATCCGCCGGTCGATCTTTGAGAATGGGGCGCAAAGCGCGTAGATGGTCCTGAAAGATGTCGCGGATCGGCATCAATTCCCACTGGATGCCAAGGTTCCGCGCCAGTTGCCGTGCATCCTCGATGGACCCAGGAGAGGAATATTCGCTCGGCATGCCGACGCCGAGTACATTCTCCGCCCCCAGTGCTTCGGTCGCAATCACCGCTACCAGCGCCGAATCAATGCCTCCGCTGAGTCCGACTATGGCCTTCGAAAATCCGCACTTGCGCACATAGTCCCGCGTCCCCAGAACGAGCCCCTCAAATACGGCAACATCTTCCTCTTCGTCCGGTCGGCACGCACCCGCGGAAGCAGACGGAAGATCGACGAAAATAAGATCTTCCTGAAAGGAGCCGGCCTGCGCGATCGAACGCCCCTCCGCATCCAGAACAAGACTGCTGCCATCGAAGATCAGGCTGTCGTTGCCGCCCACCTGGTTGACCATGGCCACGGGGACATGATGGCGTCGGGCGATGGCCGCCAGCATGGCGCGCCGCATGGCTCTCTTGTCGCGGTAATAGGGTGACGCCGATAGATTGACGATGAGGGTGGCGCCCTGGTGCATGAGATTTTCGACCGGATCGACTGGATACAAACGCTGCGGCCAGAAATTCTTATCATTCCAGGCATCTTCACAGATGGTGATCGCGATGCGCTCACCATCCAGTTCGTACAAGACCTGGGTCGGGGCGGGCGCAAAGTATCTCTGCTCGTCGAACACGTCATAGTACGGCAGCAACATCTTGGACTGGACGAATTCAACCCGCCCATCGCGCAGTACCACCGCCGAGTTCATCACTCGCTTGCCGGAATTTGCGGGGGCTGGCGTCGGGCATCCGCAGACAATCGCGATCGGATGCTGCGCCGTGACCGCGACGGCAATCTCCGCCAGTGCTTCCTCGGCGCGCGCCAGAAACGATGTTTTTTCCAGCAAGTCGGCGGGTGGATAGCCGCAGACGGCCATCTCGGGAAAGACGACCATGTCGGCGCCCTGTCGATCGCTCACCAGGCTTAACTCGACGATCTTGCGCACATTCCCCAGGAAATCTCCGATGGTCGGATTGATCTGGGCCAGGGCGAGCTTCACTCATCTAGTGTAACCAGCGGAGATGGCGGAAACAAACATGCAGCCATCATGGGAGT
Organism: Acidobacteriota bacterium; assembly: GCA_021805955.1. The sequence continues at coordinate 4,933 of JAJZDO010000659.1, read as the reverse complement.
TGCCGGTCTGCAGTCCTCTGGCAAAAGATGCCCGAGAGAAGCGTGTTGCCAGAAATACGCCGCGGCGATGGCTAGGTTCCGGTTCCGCTGAGGACCACGCCCACAGTGCGGGTCATGATTTTGAGATCGAGCCACAGGCTCCAATTGTCGATGTATGCGGTATCGAGCGAAATGTACTGATCGAACGAAGGATCCTGCCGCGCTTGAACCTGCCAGAGGCCAGTGATCCCAGGCAATACCTCCAGCCGGCGCAGGTGCCGCAATTCATACAGGCGAACCTCTCCAGCCAGCGGAGGCCGTGGACCGACCACGCTCATATGGCCAGCCAGGACATTGACAAACTGAGGAAGCTCATCCAGCGAATACTTGCGCAAAATCCGGCCAAGGCAGGTGACCCGAGGGTCGCCGCTCATTTTGAACAGTACTCCGTCGCGTTCATTCTTATGGTTGAACTGCTCACGAAGACTGTCGGCGTTGACCACCATGGTACGAAATTTCCAGCAGCGAAATCTGCGACCCTTGATGCCAATCCGTTCGGCCCCATAAAAGATCGGCCCCGGCGAATCCAGGCGTATCGCCACAATAATCACTAGCAGCAACGGACTGAGTACAAGCAGAGCGCATGCGGAGACGACCACATCCAGGCATCGTTTCAATAGCTGGCCAACCACCGGGATGTGATGGCGATGCAGCGGCATGGTGGGAAATTGGCCCACATACTCAATCGGCGCGTTCCATGCGAGACCGTCATACAGATCGGGAATCACGCGCACATCGACGCCCCAGGCACTGGCCTGCGCAATAAGCCGCTTGACCACGCCGCGTTCGCAGGGGCCGGTCACAAAGATCTCATCGATAAAATGCCGCCGAATCAGATCTCCCAGCTCCGACAAATCCCCCAGGATCTCCAGCGGCTGGTCGTGTCCGACAGAGTTCATGTAAAGATTGGCAGCGTCGCTGCCCTCGTGCCCGGTTCGCACAAATCCTTTGAAGGTGAAACCAAGATGGCGAATTCTCTGCAAATGGCTGCGAATCGCGAGTCCTAAAGAACCAACTCCAATGACCAGAACATTCCTGGTATCGAGGCCCTTTTCATACCGCTTGTACAGCGTAAGGCGCCAGACCGCACGTCGAACACAGAGAAATACCGTTGTCCCCACCAAAGTGGCGATAACGACGGCGCGGGAAATCGTGTCGGCGCGTCCGAAATACAGAGCGCCCGCAAGGATGAGGCCCGCGGTGAAGCACGTCTGCACCGTCAGCCGCTGTTCTCGTAACCCACTGAATGCCTGCAGGGGTCCATAGAGTCCGTGGGCCCGGCTCACCAGGATAAGAATTATCGAAAAGCCCGCAAGATAGAGCAGAAGAGAAGAGGGGCTTGCCGCAAGCGGCGCGCGGCTGTCGAAGTACGAGAGTACATCCGTTTTGCGTAGGTGGGTGGCCAATGTGGCCACCAGGACAACCGTAAGTACGTCGAGCGCCATCCACAGCAGCGTCACCGTGCGGGACGGACTGCGGCCAGCGGGGCCGATTCCGCCTGCCTGCGGGCGCAATTCGACAAAATTATCCGAACTTCGAGCCGGAAACCAATGACTTAGATCAGGGGAAGCCATTCTGTGTCTTCTCTAATCGAGTTTGTGAGTCATCACAACCGGCAGAAGGAATCCCAAAGGGTTCTCAAGAATAAAGTCAACAGGGCATGTCCATCTTTACGTGGTCACTTGTCTTGGGAAAAAACCGGAATGCAAGAAATCTTCACTTGCATCCCTGAAGTCTGTATCCAGAATTTATTTGACTGTCCTCAGTTTCAGGAACCTTCCATAGATCGCGACTTTTGGGTTAGATGCTTCCTGACAGATCGCAGTAACCTAATAATTCATCGCCGACGTTTCCACGATGGTAGATGCTTAGCGAACGGATTGCAATGGAAATACGATCCTCCGTACCAAGAGGAATCTTGATACAAGCTTGCTGCAAAGGAATGAGTTAATAGAGAGATTGCACCAATTCTTGTTCTATTTCCACAGTGCTGGATTCGGAAGAGTACGTTGGTCAAGCCGTAAAAATTCCTGCAAAATCGGGTCGGACGTCTGGCGGAGTTCTGCCACCGAACCAAAAAAGTGGACCTTGCCTTCATGCAGAAACAGTACGCGATCCGCCAGTTTCTCGGCAAACTCCATATCGTGGGTCACAACAATGCTGGTCAGATGTAGCTGGAATTTCACCTTCTGGATCAGATTTCCCATCAGGTGCGCCATTAAAGGGTCGACCATCGTGGTCGGCTCGTCATACAGTATTGCCTCCGGTTGGGCCGCCAATGCGCGTCCGATCGCAACAGCCCGCCTCATCCCTGTGGAAAGGCCCGACGGCAGACTGTGGGCCATTTCACTCACGCCAACCATTCCCAGCAGGCCATTGACGATTTGATCGATCTGGTCCTCGCTCAGTTCTCCCTTCTGCCGCAGCGGAAAGGCAACGTTCTCGAACACCGTCAATGAATCGAACAATGCACCGCTTTGGAAGACCATCGTCACCCTGCGTCGAACGGCTTCCATTTGGGTCTCTGTGAAATCTGTAACGTCCTCGCCCTTGACCACAATGCTGCCCGCATCGGGCTTGAGAAATCCCATGATGATTTCCAGCGAAACTGACTTGCCTACGCCGCTTCGCCCAATGATGCATAGCGTTTCTCCAGGCATCACGAAGAAGCTGACATCATCGAGCACGACATTGTCGCCGAATCGCTTGCACACATGTTCGAAGGCGATGAAGGACTGGACGGACGCGGCCGGACTCTCTCCCATTCCTTAGAAGATAGCCGAAGTTGAAATGGATTGCTCCGAATTCTCCGTCCGGCAGAAGCTATGCGGACATCAAGTCTTGCGCCCGCTGCCAATCCTCAGGCGTATTGATATTCAGGAACCAGTCGCTGGCCAGCAGCGAGGACGAGGTTTTCGTGCTCGCTGCAAAACCTGCCGCATCCCACAGCTCAATGCGAAGCGAGCACCCCCGCGGCTGAAATTCCATCGTGGTCCCGGAGTCGCGAATGGCCTCCTGAAGCGCGGTCATGATCTTTCTCTTCCCCTGTTCCAGCGCCCGGTGCAGTCCTGGAGCAAGAGCGCGGTGATAAAGCCCGCAGAGGGGCTGCGGCAGGCCGTCCAACTGCGGAAGGATGCAGGCGAGTCGATCCTGCGGAGGTGGATTGGCATCGCGTGCGTTCTGCTCTTCCAGTTGCACGCGCGCCACCAGCGCCGCGAAAACCTCGACCGGCAACAGCGGCAAATCGACGGCGAGGAACATGTTCCACTCGGTCTGCGATTGTCCCAGCGCAGCCACGATTCCGCCCAGCGGTCCGCTGTCTGGCAGAACATCCGAAATCAAGGGTTCGGGCCGACGGAGATCGTCGCGGTCGGCACAAATCGAAACCGTATCGCAGATGAGCCTGAGTCGAGCGATCGCGTGATCCAGTAAGGTTCGCCCGTTCTCTTTACAATTTTCTTCACTCAACCAGGTCAACAGCGCCTTGTCCTGGCCCAATCGCGTGCTGCGGCCGCCCGCCAGCACAAAACCGGAGATTTTCTCGCTTGCTTGCTTCATCGCAGATTCGCGCCGCGCGGGAGCCAACCCCGGCTGCACTACGCCTCTCCGTGCCCTTCCGCGCCTAGCATCTCAAAGAAGTGGATCAAAGATTCGATGCCGCGATGAAAATTCGCAATGCAGAACTTTTCGTTGGGAGCATGAAGATTGTCATCGGGCAGTCCGAAACCCATCATGATGGAAGGTATCTTCAGGCTGCGCTCGAAGTCGCCCACAATGGGAATGGAACCGCCGGAGCGGATAAAGACAGTGTCTTTTCCGAAGACCTGATGCAATGCGGCGGTTGCGGCTTCGATATATGGATTATCCACGCCAATGACAATCGCATCGCCGGAATGAATCAGGCGAACGTCGAGCGAGATTCCGCTCGGGCAGAGCGACTCCACATACTGCTTGTAGAGATTGAAAATCTTTTGCGGCTCCATCTCCGGAACCAGGCGCATGGATACCTTTGCAATCGCCTTCGCGGGAATCACGGTCTTGGCGCCCGCGCCAATGAACCCGCCTGGCATCCCGTGAATCTCCAGCGTGGGACGCGCCCACAGGCGCTCCAGCACGGAATATTCCAGTTCGCCGGTCAACGCGCACGAACCAACTTCGTTATGCAGGAATTCCTCTTCGCTGAACGGCAGCGATGCCCACGCCTTCAACTCCTCTGCGGAAGGTGGAACTACCGCGTCGTACACCCCTGGAATCAAGATGTGTCCGTTCGCGTCCTTCAACTGCGCCAGAACCTGGCATAGCGCGAAAAATGGGTTGGGCGCGGCGCCGCCGTAGATGCCGGAGTGCAGGTCCGTGGCCGCTCCGTGCGCTTCGATCTCGGTGTAGATCATGCCGCGCAAGCCAACGCACAGCGTGGGAAGATCGGGCGCAAACATTTCTGTATCGGAGACCAGCGAAAAGTCTGCTCGCAGCCGCTCCGGATGCTCACGGACAAATTGGGCAATCCCCTCGCCTCCAACTTCTTCCTCGCCTTCCAGAATCAGGCGAACATTCAGCGGCAATTTGCCGTCATGCGCATGCAGCAGGCTTTCCAGCGCCTTGACGTGCATATACATCTGGCCCTTGTCATCTACCGCGCCCCGGGCATAGATGTTTCCATTGCGTTCCGTCGGCTCAAAGGGAGGGCTGATCCATTCCTCCAGCGGGTCGGGAGGCTGCACATCGTAGTGGCCATAGCATAGGCAAGTCGGCTTGCCGGCCGCATGTAACCAATCGGCATAAACCAGCGGATGGCCGCTGGTTTCTATCAGTTGGACATTTTCCATCCCGATTCGCTTCAATTCCGCGGCTAGAACCTCCGCTGCGCGGCGTACGTCGCCGCGATGCTCCGGCG
>JAJZDO010000086.1 GCA_021805955.1 Acidobacteriota bacterium | reverse complement strand
CGCTCCCACCTTCCGCGACCCGGATGTGCAACCCGGCCATGCTTACGCGTATGCGGTCACAGCCGTGGATACATCCGGAAATGAAAGCGCCCGATCGCGGCAAATTGAAGTCACGGTCCCGGCGTCCTAGAAGCATCGGCATTCAACCCACAAGGAGATGCATTGTGCAGTATTGTCGGTTTCAAACGGAACAAGGTCCGCAGTACGGCGAGCTAGGCTTGCGCCAGAGAGAGTTGTGGATGGAGCGCGTGATTGCCGCCCCGCCGGAAGACTGGAGCGCAGTTCGGTTGATCAAGGAATTTCCTCCGCGGCCGCTTTCGTCGCTCACCTTGTTGGCGCCGGTCACGCCGTCGAAGATTGTCTGCATCGGCCGCAATTACCGCGAACATGCAGCCGAGCTGGGCAATGAAGCCCCGAAAGAACCGCTGCTCTTTCTCAAGGCGCCCTCCTCTCTGCTGCCGCCGGACGGCGCGATTCGTCTTCCCGCCATCTCAAACCGGGTGGACTACGAGGGCGAGCTTGGCATCGTCATCGCTCGCGCCTGCCACAAACTGCGGGCCGACGAAGATGTTCGGCACTACATCCGCGGCTACGTCATCGTCAACGATGTCACAGCACGCGATCTGCAAAAATCCGACGGGCAGTGGTCGCGCGCCAAAGGTTTTGACACCTTTTGCCCGGTGGGCCCATTTGTTTCCGACGCCATCGATCCCAACGCAGGGGTCGACGTGACTACCCGGCTGAATGGCGAAGTGAAGCAGCACGGGTCAACCGGGGATTTCATCTTCGATATCGCCGTACTTTTGCGCTACATCTCCGCCGCAATGACGCTGAATCCCGGGGATTTGATTCCCACCGGCACGCCTGCGGGCGTTGGCCCCATGCAATCTGGCGATGTGGTGGAAATCGAGATCGAGGGCCTCGGAGTGCTGCGCAATTCCGTGGTTGCCGAAAACGCCTGAAGGATCGCGGCACTGTCCACACGACTGCCATACGGCCCTCTCCACAGTGCTGGCATCTGAAGATAGGCAGGTAGGATGAAAAGGCGTCGGTTCAGATCTCAAATGCTGTAATTTTGCTGGTCGCTACGCAACCCGAGGCAGGTAGAATGCGCTTGATCGTACTGATGATTGAAATCGAACAACCCGAAGGGCTCTCGGCGCGCAAGCTGGTGCTCGAGACCTCCAAACACAACGTGATCACCGCCTATAGCGGCGCATCCGGCGTCCAGTTCTTTCAGCGCTTCCCCAACGTCGATGCCGTTGTCGTGCATGTCGATCTGTCCGATCTGTCGTTTGAAACGGTCGTGCGCCAGCTTCGCGAGATTCGGCCCGATGTTCCCATCATCGCTCTGTCGCCCATTCCCGACCTCGCGCTGGAGGGAGTGGACTACGTGATTCCAAGCCACGAACCGCAGGCCATTTTGCAAGTGTTGGCGGACAACTTCAAGGCATCCACCTCGAATTAGAGCGGATGTACGGACGCCGTGGTCAAAAGAGATCAGTCATTCGAAGCGCAGCGAAGAATCCAGAGGCGAGTCGCAGCGTAACTTAGCGCATGTTGTCTGCATTCTTCACTTCGCTATGCGGAGCGTGGCCTCAGCAAAGACGGTGGAACCGCACAGTGCCGCCGCAGTCACACGCAAGCGGAAATCCGCTTTACACTGGAAGAGAATTGGAGAGTGTGTGGGAATACGAACCGACAATCCAGGAAATTCCATGCAATCTCCAGCGACTACGATTCCGCCGGCGATTTGCAGCGTCTAATACATTCAGGGCGATCCGTATTCGAAATTGTGAATTCACTGCGGAAAAGGCCCACCCAGGAGGAAATGATGTCCAAGTCCCAGTTTGAACAGCTTCGCGCAATGACCGTCATTGTGGCCGATACCGGGGAAATTCAGGAAATCGAAAAGATCAAGCCCCAGGACGCCACCACGAATCCTTCGCTGATTACCACCGCGGTGCAATTGCCGCAGTACCAGCCCATCATGGACGAGGTATTGCTGGCGGCCAAGAAGAAACTCGGCGGCGGGGCCAAGGACAAGGACGTTGCCAACCTGGCCTTCAAGGGGCTGGCCGTCGAATTCGGCAAGCGCATCTTGAAGATCGTTCCTGGCCGCGTCTCCACGGAAGTGGACGCCCGCCTGTCCTATGACACTGACGCTACACTGAGTCAGGCCCGAGAGATCATCCAGCAATATGCGGCAGCCGGTGTATCGAAAGACCGCGTGCTCATCAAGATTGCCTCCACCTGGGAAGGCATTCGCGCGGCGGAGATCCTGGAAAAAGAAGGCATCCACTGCAATATGACGTTGCTGTTCGGCATCCACCAGGCCGTGGCCGCAGCAGAGGCGCGTGCCACCTTGATTTCGCCTTTTGTCGGACGCATTCTCGACTGGTACAAGAAAGACACCGGCAAGGACTACCAGGGGGCCGACGATCCCGGCGTGCAGTCGGTCACCGGCATCTACAACTACTTCAAGAAATTCGATTACAAAACCGTCGTCATGGGCGCCAGTTTCCGCAACATCGGCGAGATTCAGCAACTCGCCGGATGCGATCTGCTCACCATCGCGCCCAAGTTGATTGAAGAGTTGGAGGCGACGCAAGCGGACCTGCCGCGCCAACTCGATCCCGCGAAATCGAAGACGATGCAGATCGAAAAGCTCGTCATCGACAAGTCTACCTTCGACAAGATGCATGCGGAAAATCGCATGGCGCACGACAAGTTGAAGGAAGGCATTGAAGGCTTCAGCGCCGCGCTGGAAAAGCTGGAGTCGCTGCTAGCCAAGCGGCTTGCCGAACTTGGCGCCAACCAGCAGCAAACCGTCGGCGCCGCGCGATAAAATTCCGCGCCCCACCCTCGCCGCGCAGTTTGCGGCTAGGGTGGGGTCATCAGCTTGTCATCCTGAGCGGGTGAGTTGATTTTGAGAAATCACTGATCTACCGAGAGATAAATAGGCTATTTTGGGCTGTGTAGGAACTGTGCAGGCGAATTGGGCATTTTTCGTCATTTCGCTGCTATGCCCTTCTTGAAACAGTGTAGCGAACATGCGTTTTTAGAGGCTATGCCCTATGCCTAAGCCGTGTTCGATGACTGGCGCAATCTCCGGCTGCTTCGGCGTGATGGCCTGCTCCGGGTTGATCGTCGGCGCATGGGCGCTCTCGTGGGAAACGTCATGCCCTAACGCCTCCGGCAGCTTCGCGCGGTCGTTGGTATATACCTGCGCGTCCTCTGCTCCGCGCGAGACGGCGACGTAAGCCATGCGGCTGTTGAGCAGGTCTTTTGCGGCCAACTCGGTATCGACGTGAATCAATACGCGCTCGGCGGTCTGTCCCTGGCTGGAATGGCTCGTCACCGCATAACCGTGATCGAGATGCGGATGCTCGCGTGGATCGAGTTGCACGGTGCGGCCTCCATCCATCTTGAAAGACAGACGCCCATCCTGGCCGATAGCCTCGACGGTTCCTAATTCGCGGTTGGCAACCTTCAAGTCATTGGCCGGTGCGGTGAACTGGATGCGGTCGCCCACGGCGAAGCTGCGCGGTTCTTCCCGATAGACGGAAACCCCTTGCTGCCTGCGAGGATCGTAAGTCACTTCTGAGCCGTCGGCTCGCACGACCGTCAACAGGTTCTTCTCCGCATCCACGCTCTTGACCCGCGCGTATTCGCCGCGCTCCATGCCCGTCTCTTTGGAAGCGCGGGCGTAACGCACTACGTCGTTGAACTCGTAGCGAGCGGCCCATGTACGCTCCGGCCCGGTGAGGTCTTGGCGTGGCACAAGCGCCGCAATGGGATGCTCTTCTTTGCTGACTAAGCCGCGCTCCTGCATCTCGGCACGAATCGCCAGATTGATCTCTACGCGGGAGCGGTTGTCGGGAGAGACAACCAACGTGCCTTCTGGTGACTTCGCATATTCCTTTGCTATGGCTGCGATGCGTTCCTCGTGTCCCGCAATCTCATGGACACGGCCCTGCCGCTCCAAACCCTGCACGGCCTCGCGTACTTCGCCACGCGCAAGCTGTTCGACCACCTGTTTCAACTCCGGGTTTTTCTGGCGGACGATCTCATCGAGTTTGACTGTCTTCATGCCCGCGTCTTGAAGCTGCGCGAAGGGACGCCCCGCCTCGACTGCTTCATGCTGGCGGCGGTCGCCTACCAGCAACACACGGTCGTTCGGATTCAGGCGATTAACAAACTCGTGCATCTGTCTGGTGGACGCAAGTGAGGATTCATCGAGCACATACAGGCGGCGCTCTCCGGTGTCCGGCTGCTGTCCACGCGCAAGATGTCTTTGCAGCGTGGATGTTTCCATACCGGCATCCGCCAGCTTTTGCGCTGCGCGGGATATGGGCGCAAAGCCTTCGACCTTATATCCCTGCGCCTCTGCACCTTCACGGATAACGGCCAGCGTCGTTGTCTTCCCCACGCCCGCGACTCCATCCAATCCCATTATCTTTTCGCGGGAGAGAAACACATCATCGACCACTTGGCGCTGCGAAGTATTCAGTTCCGGGTGACGGTCTTCCGTGGCAATACGGATACGCGCATCAACCAGTGTTGGGGCATTTACTCCGCGCTGATTGCCTTCCTGCATCTTCGCAACAATCTCGCGTTCCATGCGGAGCATCGTGGCGGTGGTGTATTGCTGACCTGCTCCGACTGTGCGGAACTCGCCACGCGCGGCCCTATGCGCGAACTCCTGTCGGACTTGGGCATACGTCGTTTCGCCCATGCCTCTGTTGAGCGCCGCTTCTAGAATGTCGCGTCGGTCCAGCACGGCGGAACGCTCAAACATATGGTCGCGGGCATAGGTAACGGCCTGCTGCGCGGCCACGGTGTTCCGATTCAGCGCGGGTTCGTGAACGTGATGCTGGCCGCGTTCCCGCGCCTCGGCCACAACCCGGTCCGCCTGGTGTCCATACTGCGCTGCGAGGTTCCGATGTTTCTCTAATACCTGTTCCGGCGATAGAAGCTCTTTGCTGTCCCTCGTCCGATGCGCGGCCACCTGCGCGGCTCCCGCTCCGTTTATGCCCATCTCGCGCAGATGGTCTTTGATCTGTTCCCGGCGCGGGCTGCTGGCTTCCAGATACTCTTTCGTATAACCCTTAATCTCCGGCTGGCCGTGTTTACCACGCTCCAACTCATAGCCCAAACCCTGCAAGCGTATCGCCAGCTCGGAACGGTAAACGCTGGTAGCAATGCGCTGCGACGCAAATAGCTCCTGTGGCTGCAAGGCCCGCGTCTGTCCGTTGTCGCGCTCGGTGACGTTGAAGATCACAGCATGAGTGTGGAGTTGCGGCGCGGCGTAACCGTCCACAGGCCGCGCGGTGTCGTGCTCGAAGGTCGCCGCCACGAATTTGCCGGTTGTCTCCGGCGCGTGGACGTTGCCGATTCGCGCCTGCGTGTACCTCTCCAACTCATTGAGCGCCACACGCACGCTCTCCCGGTGCGCCTCTCTTACGCGCTCATCGCCACCGACAAGAGCGGTGAGAGAAACAGACTTTGGCGCGGAGAATGTAGCATCCCAACCGGCGCGATGTTCTACGCTTGTTACCTCTCTGCCGAATTTTCCCTCGTAAGTTTTGGAGGCTTGATGGCGAACAAGCTGCGCTTCCGTGTGCGGATGCTGGCCTTCGGTCAGGCGCGCAAAGTGCTCATTGCCAACTGAACCCGATAAACCCCACTGCTCGGCCAGCTTGCCTTGCCACTCGCTATGTCCTTGCTGGTCGCGGCTCCAATAGTTCTGCCGCTCCGAAGCAAATTCCCGCTCATGGTACGTCCGTACCTGTGAAGCTGACAGCGGTTTGGAGATCGTCAGCACAAGATAATTCTAATCCGCAACTCAACAGATGCTACCTTGCGAAGGCTTTCCGTTAGGCCATTTGAAAGAGTGCCCAACCACTCCTTAGCCAACATGCTTGCCCCAACGCAGGAAATGCTGCGACCTCGCATCCGCTGCTTGAAATGCCATCGCGTCCTGATTGATGTCGGTTATGCAGACCAAGCCGCCCTCTTTGAAGGCCAAAGCGAGGTTTTGAATGTCGATCCCCAGCGGAGGCATTGGGGAATTCATGATGAGATTTACGCCTGCCTTGCCGTCAAGGTGATACCAGATTTGATGTGCCTTTCCTGCCCGTTCCAAAGCTGAAAGCGGTGTGGACGTGTGAAGGACTCCACATCTGGCTGCCCAAAGATCAATCGCATTGATTGGGTCGCCCTCAACAGGCTGCAAGCGATGCAAAATGTACTTCTCACACCAATGCTTGAACGTATCGCCGCTGGCGTCTTCGATAGCAGGAGGCGCGGCCAAAAGACCGAATGTGTCGATGCCCGAATAGATCAGCGCCAAAGCGGCCTCCGGCAAATCCGCATTTAGGCATGTGCCGATAGCACGAAGCTGCATTTGGAACCATGAAACCATCCGGTTCTTATTTGGGTCATCGCCCGCATAATCCAAGATCATAATTTCCCACTTTCTGTATTTGCCCAAAGCTAAACGCAGCGAAACCATAGATGGCCGA
>JAJZDO010000923.1 GCA_021805955.1 Acidobacteriota bacterium | reverse complement strand
AGGGGGCCACGCTGGCCTATCGCACAGCGCAATACACGCCGTCGGCACAAGATGCAGCTGCGGCGGCATATTCGGCGAAAGTCAACCAGCAGCAGCCATCTAAGCAAGGGCAGGCAACGCCTGCGCGAAGACGACGAAGGCGGCGTGGCGCGAGCGCTGTTCCGGCGCAGCAGCAGCAGCCAACTCCTGCGGCTCCCGAACAGCAGCCGCCAGTTCCGACAGCGATGCCACCGATCGAAGAGCCGCAACAGACGTATACTGAGCCGCAGGGCCTGACCGACGAGCAACTACAGGAGCGTAATCTGCCGCCGTTGCGGGGATCGTGGGTGAAGGTGCGTCATGCGCCCCGGGTGCTGAGTCCGCGCGAAGAGGCCGAAGACCAGTTGAGGGCCATTGAAGGCTCTTACAGTGGATGGCTGGGTGGAGCGGGGATTCTGGATTACCGTTCCGGGCAGCCTGGATTCGATTTCATGACGGCGTTGGAGTCGCCATTCGAGCTATCTGCTTCACTGGGACAAACAGGTCGGTTTACGGTGATTGGAACGCCGGTGTTTCTCGATTCCGGACAGGCGACAGGGAACACGGTTGTGCCGCTGAGTACGCTGAGTGGAACGCCGGTTGGCTTGCAGCCTGAGCCGCTGGGGACGTTGCTTGCGACCAACACGACGGTGCCAAATCAGCAGAACGCGGTGGGCATGGGAGCCGAAGCGCAACTTGCCTTTTCCACCTTTGCGATCGCTGCCGGCACGACGCCGTATGGATTCCCGGTCTCCAATCTTCTTGGGCGTCTCTACTGGCGACCGCGCAACGGGCCGTTTTCGATCAATCTGGCCCGAGACTCAGTGCGCGACTCGCAGATCTCGTGGGCGGGTATGCGCGATCCCGGGACAATCACGCAGATTTTTCCCGGAAATATCTGGGGTGGTGTCGTGGCCAATCAGGGCACGCTGCAATATGCGCACGGGGATCTGAGTTCGGGATTCTATGTCGGACTCGGAGGTCAATACATCACCGGGCACCATGTGCTGACAAATCATCGCGTGGATGGCTCGCTGGGTGCCTACTGGCGCGTGAAGCAGTATCCGGAGTATGGAACGCTGGATGTGGGAGCAAACTTTTTTGCGATGTCCTATGCCAACAACGAACTGGCTTACACCTATGGTCAAGGCGGCTACTTCAGCCCGCAGACCTACTTTCTGGCGAATATTCCAGTGACCTGGACAGGGCATTATCTGACGCGATGGCACTATTCGATTCTCGGCAGCCTGGGAATTCAGGCTTTCAACAACAACACGGCGCCGCTATTTCCGCTGGACAAGGCGCTGGAGGTGGGTACGACGGTCACGGTGGGCGGAAATGCGGTGGGAAATCTGGCGATTCCGGCACTGACCAGCGTGGGGCCGAACTACGACCTGGTGGGGCAGACCGCGTACCAGATCAGCGATCACTGGTTTGCGGGCGGATTCCTGAGCGCAAACAACTCACGGAATTACGCATCGGTGATTGCCGGTTTCAGCGTTCACTATATGTTCCGCTCGCAGCCCTCGACCGTGACCACGCCTACCGGGCTGTTCCAGTACGATGATCAACACGCGCTGCGCCCACTGCTGGTTCCCTGAAACACTTCCTTCGACCAATCGCTCCCCCCGATACGGGTTTCGGGATGGGCATACGCCCTGTGCGTCTGGGCTGAGTGGGATTGCGCCGCTGTCTTTGCTCTTCTCGTAGGTTGAGAGGGCATGTGGCTTACAGGTGCCGCCAGCAATATAATGTATTGACGAATTATGATACATTCTTAAAAGATTGAATTCTCTGGAAATGTTTTCAGCGCGGGCAGATGTAGGTTATGAAGATACCGGGACATTCGGCATGTGCTGCGGGGGCTAAAGATGACGGAGTCAGCAGGAAAATCGATCCCGAAGCATCAATTGATCTTTGATTATCTTCATAGCAGAATTCTGAGCGGTGTCTTCAAGCCAGGGGACCGGCTGCCAAGTGAAGCGGAACTAGGCAAGACATTTGGTGCTTCCCGGATCACGGTGGCCAAGGCAGTGCTTGAGTTGCAGAGAATGAACCTTGTGACGCGCCGACCGGGAGCAGGGACGCATGTGACGCGTAAGCCTCCGGCGGTCGGCTACACGCTCGGTCTGCTGATTCCCGAGCTTGGCAGGACGGATATCTTCGAGCCGATCTGTCATGGCATGATGCGTTCGCCGTTTGCGCGCCCGGACTCACTGCTGTGGCCGAACGTCTCTCGCGGGAACGGAAGCGCCGGAACGACGACCTCCAGCGACAAGGAGACGATCGAACAGGCCGAGCATATGGCGCAATACTTCATCTCGCAGCAGGTGGCTGGTGTCTTTTTTGCTCCGTTGGAACTGATTGCGGGTATGGACGCTGCCAATCGACGCATTATGCGGATGCTGGAACGCTCACGGCTTCCAGTGGTGCTGCTGGATCGGTGTTATCTGCCGTATCCGGAACAATCCACACACGATCTGGTCGGGATAGATAACCGGCGCACCGGATTTCAGATCACGCGACACCTGATACAAAGCGGCGCGCAGCGGGTGCTATTTTTTGCAGAGCCGCACTCGGCGCCGACGGTCGATGCGCGGATATCAGGATTTCTTGAAGCCTGTCGCCATGCTGGAATTTCGCCGGAGGCAGTTCATCTCCGCACCGCACATGCGTTGGATTCTGGCGCGGTACGCGAGATCGTGGAGCAGATTCATCCGGATGGAATTGTCTGTGCGAATGATGTGACTGCTGCTCGTCTGATGCAGACGATTCTAAGCCTGGGGCGCAGGATTCCGGAGGAGATAAGAATCGTCGGCATCGACGATGTGCGTTACGCGAGCCTGCTGCCTGTGCCGCTGACGACGATGCATCAGGACTGCAATGCGATTGGCGTGATCGCGATGGCGACGATGCTGGAGCGTCTGGAGCATCCGGAGCTGCCGACACGGGAGATTCTGCTGCCGACACGGCTGATCAAACGAAGCTCGTGTGGGAGCTGGTCTGCGTCCGGCGAGACTGCCGAAGTGGATGCGGAAACGGCGTGAACCGGAGAGATGCGTTCAGTATCCGGTGTGCGCGGACGGGTGTGGATGGGAACGCAGCCAGGCGACCAGTTCTCCGACTTCCTCGGAGGTCAACGAATCGCCGAAGGCGGGCATCTTCCGACCGCCATTCTGAATCTGGTTTGCTAGGCGTGTGCCGCGCCAACGCCACCATCCGAGTCGAGTGAGCGCCGGACCCTTTGCCGTGCCCATCGCAGTTTTTCCATGGCAGTAGCCACAGCCTTTCGATTGGTAGAGGGATGCGCCGGCATCCAGCTTCTGCGATCGGGTGAGAGCCGAGGATGGCAGCGCGGAGATGCAGGCCAAAAGGGCGGGAACGGCAACGGATTGAATCGCTAGGCGCATGGGAAAGATCATCAGCAACAGTGTAGCGAACGCTGCTAAAAGCCTCCTCCGGATATGTAGGTGTACTGGACTTTCGAGTTTTTCTGCGGTCCGTCGCCAGTGAGGTCATGGAGATGCCAGGCGACGCTCTCGCCTGCAACTTCCGGATGTTTGCGCAGAAATTGCAGAGCATAGATGGAGGCAGTGGGGTCGATTTTTTCATCGGCAAAGCGCGCGGCCTCATAGCTGGCTTTGCTGCGCTGTCCGAGACGTCGATAGAGGATGGCCAGGTTGTAGTGTGCGGCGAGATCGTCTGGGTCGATCGCCTGGAGCTTCTGGTAAATTTCTTCCGCTTTCGTGTACTCGTGTTTCTGGTAGTAGCTGAATCCCAACTGTCGCAAAGCGTCGCGGGAGCGGGGATAGCCGACCAGCACTGATTGTAGGTCGACGATTGCCTGATTGACGTCACCGGCATTGCGCTCGACGATTGCACGATAGTAGAGCGCGCGCGCATCACCTGGCATGAGAGCCAGCGCGCGGGCAAGATTCGGACGCGCGTCGTCGTATTTTTCCCAAAGAATTTCGACCACCGCCATATTGGTGTAGGCATCGCCGTAGTCTGGACGCAGAGCCGCGACGCGCTCGAATGCGTGGACCGAGGCGGCATACTGCTGGGCGTCGAGCAAAGCGATTCCGAAGTTGTTCCAGCGCATCCATTCGGGATTTTCATCGGCCTGCGGGCGCACGGGATTGTTCTTGCCGAGGACGAAGGTTCGCGTCTGCGAGGCCATCTCGACGACCGGCTCAGGATAATGCTGTTTGTTCATCGCAAAGTCGATGAAGTGCTGGTCAAATCGACGATAGCGGACCGAGGCGGATATCCGAATGGGGCCTTTGACATCGTTGGGCAGGCGGAAGCGATAGCGAACGATCTGACTGCGGCCGGACTGGATCGTGTTGTTGTAGGCGAGAACGCGGTTGTGCCAGATCTGATGCAGGTCGTTGAACTGCCCCTGCTTGTTGATGATGCGATTGGTGAAGGAATGTGCCTCGGTATCGAGGTCGCCGTTCGGCTGCAAAAATCCACTTTCCGCCAGTGTCTTTCCGGTACCATCTTTGACCACGAAGTTGACCCAGGATTCATAAAAGTCCCGCTGCTCTGGAACGAAAGAGTGTCCAATCCCTTTGTTCTGAATGACGACGTCAGCTACGAGGGTTTCTCCGCCAGCCAGAGAAAAGCTAGTGAGTCCGAGTGGCGCGACGAGGACGGAGTCGTTTCTGGTGGCACCGGCGCTTTCGATCTCCAAGGCAAAGAGATCGACGTTGAAAACGCCGGTCTTCAGGAATGCGTCGACTTTGGCCGCCTGATCGGGATATTTATAAAACTGTGGAATGAGGGTGTTTGCCCCGACCCATCGATGATCTTCCAGCATTCCCTGCGTGCTGGTGTAATCGGAGGCTCCGGAGGGCAGAGGCGCGCTCTTCATGTGGCAGGTCTGGCAGGTGGAGACAGAGTCCTTGCGGTAAAAGGGAAGGGGCGATTGTTTGGCGAAGCTGGAGTTCTGCCACTCGTCGTAGACGGTGAAGGCGCGAAGCCATTTGTAGTCGTCCAGCGTTTTGGGAATGGCCGCTTTATGGCAGGCGGCGCAGAACTCAGGAGTACTCAGCAGAGGGCGCATGACTGCCTGGCTGTGCCGGTCGAGGTGCGCGAGAATTTCGCTGTCCGGCACGGGGGAGGTGATCGGCTGTCCATGCTCGTCGACCAGGACGGCGGGAATTCCCATCACCCAGCTGCCGGTGCCCATGGTCGTTGTGGAGACCATGGCGTGGCAGGTCATACAGGTGACACCCTCGCTGGCGAAAGGACGTTTGCGCGGCATGCCCTGAGAGAGATCGCCGGAGAGCAGCGCGACGGGATTATGACAGCCTTCGCAGTGCCGGGCGTACTGCACACCCTTTTCGTCGATCAGCATGTTGACGTTGCGCAGGTACCAGGGAGTGCGAAAGCTGTTGGCGTGGGCTGACTGGCGCCACTGGTGATAGCTCTCTTTGTGGCAATGGCCACAGTATTCGGCGGTCAGAAAGCTCTTCGGGCTGTAAAACTGCCCGTTGATACTGGTTGCGTTCGAGGGCAGGAAGGGATGGTCTTTCCCGAAGGCATAGTTGTAACGGCCTGCGACGTGCTGGTCGTACTGCGAGGGCGGAACGACGGCCCAAGGTGCGACGGTGGGCTGACCGGGAGGGTAGGACGAATCGCCGAAGACGCCCTGATCGTCGGAATCCGTGGAGGAGGATCCGGAGGCAGAGGCGGGCTGCGACTGCGTGTTTGACGCGGCGGCAGAGTCCTGCTGACCGGACTTCGGTTTTGAGGCAGCCAGCGCCGATTCGGATAGAGATCCGGCGAGAAGTGCGGAGGCTGCCAGAGAGGCGAGCAGGACAAAGGAAGCAGAGCGCGCAAATCCGGGGCCGATCGATTGCAGACGCGCAGAGAACATGGCAGACGAGACCTCCGGGGAAGAAGACAGCGGGTTGAAGCAAGTTCGGGCGGAGCGAATGTGAGGAAGCGATCCAACGGATATGTCCCAAAGTTTCTGGCCGCGCTGATCTATAGAACGAAGATTAGCAGGAACGCGGATACTGCTGTCTTCCACCCAAGGTTGTAGTTCTGAATCCGGCCAGGGTGAGGCTGTGGTCTCCATTTTTCGGGATGTGGGATGTTTTGCGCGATGTGCATTCCCTGCGGGTGGCGTACCGAACGGGGAACCTTTTACGATGAAGTGCGAAAAGGTGTGGCTGAAATGTGATTCAGTCACGGGCGTCTATCTTCCGTGAAGGCGCAAGCTGATAGGGTAAAAACTGGCGCGGCATTTGTGACGAAGACCGCGAAGAGTCCATCATGGCCATCTACGCACCGATCCTGATCCTGTTTTTCGCCGCTCTTGGCTTCGCTCTGGCTCCGCTGATGCTGGCGCGCCTGTGGGCTGTCTGGGTTTCGCCGCCTAAACCGAATGCGACGAAGAACGCCATTTATGAGTGCGGACTGGAGTCCCGAGGGGACGCATGGGTGCAGTTCCGCTCTGGATATTACCTTTACGCGATCATTTTTCTCATTTTTGACGTAGAAGCTGTTTTTC
>JAJZDO010000767.1 GCA_021805955.1 Acidobacteriota bacterium | reverse complement strand
ACGGTCGGCCGGTTGCGCCCCTGTTCTCTGCTGGACTGGAAGTTCACCGTGCTCTCGCATAACACGATTCGCGGAGCTGCGGGTGCAGCGCTGTTGAATGCGGAATTGCTTGCGTCGCAAGGCAAACTGTTGCCTTCCGGATCGAACTCATGAGCGGCAAGATGAAGATCGTGGTCATGAAATTCGGTGGTACTTCGGTGGAGAACGCGGCCTCGATTGCACGCACCGCTGAAATTGTGGAGGGCCGTCGCGCTCGCGGGCTCACTCCCGTGGTGGTGGTCAGCGCGATGGCCAAGGTGACGGATCAACTATTGGCCGCCGCTTCTGCCGCAGAACGCGGAGATCGCACCGGTGCGCTCGCCATCAGCTCTCGCCTGCGCAATCGTCACCTCGATGCTGCGTCGGCGCTGTTGACGGGAGCTTCCGTCGCCTCTACCCACATGTGGATGGAGGAGCAATTCCAGGCGCTCGACGATTTGTTACGTGGTCTGGCCGCGGTGCAGGAGTTGACGCCACGCACGACCGACCTGGTTGCCTCCTACGGCGAGCGATTGTCCAGCCGGATGATCGGAGAACTCTACTCGCAAACGAGCCTGAACGGAATCCATGTCGACGCACGCACATGCATCGTGACGAACAGCGACCACGGCAAAGCAACACCCCTGGAAGAAAAAATTGAGCACCAACTACGACAGCATGTACTGCCATTGCTGGAAAAGGGCCATGTTCCCGTGTTGGGTGGCTTTATCGGCGCCACAGAAAAAGGTGTGACGACGACGCTGGGCCGGGGAGGGTCAGACTTTACGGGAGCGTTGATCGGTCGCGGACTGAACGCACATGCGATTGAAATATGGACCGACGTCAACGGCATTATGACCACCGATCCGCGTGTGTGTCCCGACGCGCTGCGGGTCAAGACCATCAGCTTTGAAGAAGCGGCCGAGCTTGCTTATTTTGGGGCCAAGGTCCTGCATCCGGCGACAATTTTGCCCGCGGTCCAAAAAAATATCCCTGTTTGGGTGCTGAATTCAAAAGACCCAAGCAATCAAGGTACGCAGATCACCGCAATCGCCAGGCATTCGCGCACGCCGTTTAAATCGATCGCAATCAAACGGAAACTCACCATCATCGACGTGGTGGCCAGTCGCATGTTAATGACGCACGGTTATCTGAAAGCCATCTTCGATGTGTTTAACAAACATAAATGCGCGGTCGACATGGTCTCGACCTCTGAGGTGAGTGTGTCCCTTACGGTGGACTCGAACGATCGCCTGGCTGCAATTGCAGCAGACCTGAGCCAACTGGCGGACGTAAAGTATGAAGGCCGCAAGGCCCTGATCTGCATGGTCGGCGAGAACATTCGAGGCCAGCGCGGAATTGCGGCGCAGGTGTTTTCCGCGATTCGTCACGTTAACGTCCGAATGATCTCTCAGGGTGCGTCGGAAATCAACATGAGTTTTATGATCGAGGAAGACGACGTGGAAGAAGCGGTCCGATCGCTTCACCAGCACTTCTTCCAGGACCCCGATCCGGAGATTTTCGATGTCGCCGCGCGGAAGCCTTTGGCGGATGTTCCCACTGAAGCCTCAGTTGCCGCGAAAAGGAGCTAGGTCGCCATGCGCATGCTGATCATCGGTCAGGGGAAAACCGGAAGCGTTGTCACCGAGATTGCGCGAGAACGCAGTCATAGCGTGCAAACCCTTGAACAGAGGGAAAATCAGGACGCTGGTTCCCTCACTGCCCCCAGCCTCGCTTCTTTCGACGTGATTATCGATTTCACCACGCCTCAGGCTGTTGTACAGAACCTGCGCGCCTGCCTGGCCAACGGTGCCAAGGTGGTTGTGGGCACGACCGGTTGGTACCAGCATCTGGAAGACATGCAAGATCTTGCTGCGCGCAAAAACGCCGGGCTGTTGTACTCAACCAATTTTTCTTTCGGCGTTCAGTTGCTATATCAAATGGCGAAACTGCTCGGCAACCAGGCGGCTGGATATCAGTTCAAGATCGATGAAACTCACCACACCGAAAAATTGGACTCCCCATCCGGTACCGCGCTGACATTGCAGAAAGTTCTTTCGGCCACGTCGTATGGGGCTTCTGCCACTATCAACGCGCATCGGGTGAAGGCCGCAATCGGAACCCATCGGTTGGAGGTCAGCTCTGACAATGAGCGCATTGTGGTGGAGCATCAAGCTCTGTCGCGGCGCAGCTTCGCCTATGGCGCGGTGCTCGGCGCGGAGTGGCTGGCCACGCGCACCGGTTGCTATGACTTTCAGGATGTCTTCCCGCAAATTCTTGCCTAGCGGCTGCCTTCGCTCAGCCCAAGCAGTGAGCAACGCCCCAGTTATTCACAGCGATTTTCTCTGGACCATGTATCTGTTTCCATCTTAAGTTGTAGACTGCAAACATGGAGCTATCTGGATGCGGTACCGCGCTGGTAACGCCGTTTCTTGCAAACGGCGATGTGGATTGGCATGCACTGCAAAGCCTGGTTCGCTGGCAAATTGAAAGTGGTATCCATTTTCTGGTTCCCACTGGGTCCACGGGGGAAGCCTGCGCCCTGTTGGAATCGGAATGGCTGCGGCTTGTGAGCGTGGTTGTCGAGGCAGCCGAAGGTCGCGTGCCAATTTTCGTCGGTTGCAGCCACAACACGTCTCAGCAGGCGATCGCGCGCGTCAAGAAATTGCAGGCAATCCCCGGCGTCGACGGCGTGCTAACAGCCAATCCGTATTACACCAAACCGACACAGGAAGGCCAGTACCTGCATTTCCGTGCCATTGCGGAGAATACCCATCTACAGGTGCTGCTCTACAACATCCCCAGTCGCACCGGAATCAATCTGCTGCCAGAGACGACGGCCCGTCTGGCGGAAATTCCCAACGTGGTCGGCATCAAGGAATCCAGCGGCAATCTGCAGCAGATTACGGAAGTGGTGCATGCTGTGCCCGATCACTTCAAGGTGTTTGCAGGCGACGACAATCTGGCGCTGCCCATCCTTTCCGTCGGCGGGGTAGGCGTCATTTCAGTGGCGGCAAATGCGATCCCCGCACAGATGACACGCATGACAGACGCGGCGCTCAACCATGACTGGACGCTGGCGCGGGAGTTGTACCGCAAGTACTATCCGCTGATCACCGGCAACTTTATTGAACCGAATCCGCAGCCGGTCAAGTGCGTTCTGGCCCTGATGGGGCGCATTCAGGAGCAGTATCGCCTACCGATGATGCCGGTTATGCCGAAGACTCGCGCCCACCTGGAACGGTTGGCGAGTGAGCTTGGATTGCTGGAGACTGTGTCTGCGGGAAAGCAGCCTGAGGATCATCTGGCTGCGGCCCGAAGCACACACAGCTAGTCGATCGCTCAAAACGGTCACCGCTATTCAGAAAAAACTGAAACAGAGGACGTCGATCTGTGTCTCAAGCCTCGCTTGCTTCCCGTATTGAATCGGCCTTTCAACAGGGCGCGCAAACTGCCGATCCTGCTGCAAGCGAGGCGGCATTTTTCGAACTTCGCGATGCGCTGACCAATGGATCCATCCGCGCCGCCGAGCCCGATGCCACCGAGTCCTGTGGCTGGCGAGTGAATGCCTGGGTGAAACGCGGCATTCTGCTGGGATTTCGTCTTGGACAATTGGTTGAAAGCGGAGCGGATTTTTCATTCGTCGATAAACACACCTATCCGGCACGGCGTTTCACCATCAGCGACAAAGTTCGTGTTGTTCCCGGGGGCTCCTCCGTCCGCAGCGGCGCGTACCTGGCGCCGGGAGTCGTCTGTATGCCGCCGATGTATGTGAACGTGGGCGCGTATGTGGATGAAGGAACGATGATCGACTCGCACGCGCTGGTCGGCTCCTGCGTGCAGATCGGGCGGAACGTCCATATCAGCGCGGCGGCGCAAATTGGCGGCGTGCTGGAGCCGGTGAACGCAAGCCCGGTGATCCTGGAGGACGGAGTCCTGGTCGGCGGCAATTGCGGCGTCTATGAAGGCACGCTTGTACGGAAGCGAGCCGTGCTGGGCGCTGGCGTCATTCTGACGCGCTCAACCCCCGTGTATGACATTGTGCGTGGAGAAATACTGCGGGCCGCTCAGGACGGCCCTCTGGTGATTCCGGAGGACGCAGTGGTCGTTGCAGGGGCGCGCGCCATCTCTCGCGGCAAGGCAGCGGAGTGGGGGCTGAGCCTCTACACCCCCGTGATAGTGAAGTATCGCGACCAGAAGACCGAACTCTCTCTGGAGCTGGAAGACCTACTGCGCTAGTGTCAGAGATCCAGGTCTCAAAATCGAGACCCGGGTCACCCGGCACCGGCAGCATGAAATGCATCTCGATAACGTGCTAGCATCGAATTTCCTATGATTGACGGCAAGTTACAGATTATTCCTCTAGGCGGCCTCGGCGAATTCGGCAAAAATTGCATGGCAATTCGCTGGCAAGAAGATATCTTCGTCATCGACGCGGGTCTGATGTTTCCCGACGAAGAGCTGCTCGGTGTCGACGTTGTTGTGCCCGACATCACCTATCTGATTGAGAACCGCGAGCGCGTGCGCGGCATTGTGCTGACGCATGGACATGAGGACCACATCGGCGGCCTGCCGTGGATTTTGTCCGAACTCCGCGTGCCGGTGTACGGCACAGAGTTTACCCTGGCCTATGTTGAGGGCAAGCTGGAAGAGCACGGACTGCTCGACGATGCCGAACTGATTGAGATGATTCCAGGCGAAATGTTTTCCCTGGGCATCTTCAAAATCACGCCAATCCGCGTCACGCATAGTTTGGTCGATTGCGTCGCGCTGGCGATTGAAACGCCGGCCGGAGTGGTCATCCATTCGGGCGACTTTAAAATCGACCTGACGCCGCCGGATGGCCAGCCCTTCAACCTGCACGCCTTCGCCGAATATGGAAAACGCGGCGTGCTGGCTTTTTTACAGGATTCCACCAATGTCGATCGACACGGCCACACCCCCAGCGAGCGCGCGGTTCGTCCGGCGCTGGATGAAGTGTTTGCGCGCACCAAGCAGCGACTATTCTTCAGTTGCTTTTCGTCCTCGATCCATCGCCTGCGCATCGCCACCGATCTAGCCGTGGCGCACGGTCGAAAAATTGCCATTGTCGGTCGGTCGATGCAGAACTCTGTTGAGATCGCACAGGATTTCAACTATCTGGACATATCGGATTCGCAGTTGATTGCCGCCGGGCAGATCAAGGATTACGCGCCCGAAAAAGTTTGCGTTTTCATCAGCGGCACCCAGGGCGAACCCATGTCCGCGCTGACGCGCGCCGCAGTCGATAATCATCGGCAGGTGAAGATTGAGCCGGGCGATACCGTGATCCTGAGTTCGCGCGTGATTCCCGGCAACGAGAAAAGCATCTTCCGCATGATCGACCATTTGTACCGCCGCGATGCGCACGTCATCTACGACGACGGCACCAACGGTTTGATCCACGTGAGCGGACACGCCAGCCAGGATGAGTTGCGGTTGCTGCTGCATCTGCTAAAGCCGAAGTTTTTTGTTCCCTTGCACGGCGATTATCGTCACCTGAAGCTGCACGCGGAGTTGGCGGCGGAACTGGGGGTGGTGGAAAAAATCATGCTGCTGGAAAACGGCGATGTGCTGGAGTTGACCAAAGACTCTGCGCGAAAACACGGCAAAGTAGCGGTTGGCCGGGTTTGCATCGATGCCGGTTCAACGGCCGGGGTGGTGGAAGATGTGGTGATGCGCGATCGGCGTCATTTAAGCGAAGGCGGAATCGTACTTCCTATTCTCGCCATCAATCAGACGACTGGACGCGTCGAAAGTATGCCGGAGATCGTGACCCGCGGCTTTGCCGCCGGAGAAGAAGCGTTAATTGAACAGGCCCGCCAGGTGGTTGGTGCAACACTCGATGCATCCAGCGCGGAAGAGAAGGCCGACTACGGCGTCATCAAGGAAAAAATCCGCCAGGACCTGAAACGCTATATCCAGAAAAATACCAGCCGTCGTCCACTGATCATGCCGGTAATCCTGGAGATCTGAGCCAGGGAGTTTCCCGCCTTTGATACAACTGAAAGAGTGAACGCTTCGCCTGAGTCCAAACCCTTTTCCAGAACACTGGGACGATCGCTCTATTTTCTTGCAGCATGTCTAATTCTTCTTCTGCTGTTGCCCGTTCTCTTCTGGCAGAAGACGCGCGCATATTTGCAGGCTGCGGCCATACTCGACCAGTTGAATGGCAAGCCTATACCACGCCTGCTGCGGCCAATCGCCGCAATGCCGCTGACGACAAAACCACTGACCATCCCCTCCTCCGCGGGCCTGGTCGAAGCTCGGCTCTATACTCCCATCCCTTCCCCAAACGCACCCGGCCTGGTACTCGTCCCCGGCATTCATTACCTGGGAATGGATGAGCCTCGTCTTGTGGCCTTTGCTCGTTCGATGGCAGCGTGCGGGCTACAAGTGTTGACCCCCGAGTTACCGGACAGCCGCGACTATCGCATTCAGCCCTCCGATGTGCAGTCTATTGGGGATTCTGTGCAATGGTTACAGAACACCACGGGCCGCCCAGTTG
>JAJZDO010000354.1 GCA_021805955.1 Acidobacteriota bacterium | reverse complement strand
AACGTCAGCGAAATTGTCCAGCACCCAAATACCGACATGGTGGAGGTTCACTTCAACACCATGGTGCCCGCCACGGTGGAAGGCTCGATCGACGACCCCGAAGTGCAAAAGCTGCTTCTGATGGCAACGCAGAATGCCGTCGATCCAAATGTGCAAAGCAATTCCGTGGCCTTGCTGGCTGCGCAATGCAAGGCGGGCCACTACTGCGAGGACGGGCCTGTGCGGACCGCGTTAATGGTCGCCCTTCGGTACGACCGTGACCCATCGGTGCGTCTCAAAGCGTTGGAAGGACTCAAGCCGTATGTAGGCCAAGATGTGCGTGTGCGAGATGCCGTGCTTGAATCCCTGATGCATGATCCCAGTCAGCCTGTTCGCGGCCAGGCCTTGCAGATGCTGGAGCCCGTCCGGGCGGACAGCAGTGTGCGGCTGGTGTTGCAAACCGTCTCCACCGGGGACAACAATTCGGCCATTCGCGAGGCGTCGATGAAAGTACTGCAGGCGATTCCCCCAACGGAATAACCGCGTCAGGCTCACGTGGATCCGATCAGGTGTGGATCCAACGCCTCACCGAATTCGACAGGATGCGAGTCCTGTGGGATCCTGCATTTGCAAGACCCTGGGTGATTGATTCGCTGGAAGGCAACGCCTTGATGCAGTAAGGCGCGGGGGTGAGTCGCGAATTGGATTGCAAAGAAGACCCAATGCTCCTCGATACACTGAAATAAATCTATGAAACAGCGAACGTTACCGTGGAGTATTGTCTGCCTTGCGCTGCTGGTTCTGCCAGCCGCCGCCGGCACGCATCCCATGGAACCGCTGCGCGGCATGACCAGCTTTCATCGCCATGACGGATACCTTGGGGTGGATTTCGAAAATCTGACGCGACAGCAAAGAGAAAAACTTCACCTGGCGTCGAACGAAGGCGTAGAGATTGCCGCCGTAGACCACGATGCGCCAGCGGGAAAAGCCGGGCTGCATGCAAACGATTTGATTGTGAAGTTCGCCGGGAAAAAGGCCGAAAGCGCCGAAGGCCTGACCGACACGCTGCACAAAATGAATCCTGGGCAATCTGTCGTATTGAATATTGTTCGCGACGGCAAACCCATGGAGATTACGGTTGTGCTGGCAGACCGCGATACCGTGGAGAAGCAAGCCTGGTCGAACCACTACACCGTTCCCGACCCCAGTACACAAGCAACTGCAAAAGCTCCAGTCCAGCCTCCAGCACCCAGCGGATTCTTCGGCGTGGCCTCCTCCGACATTGGAAAAACCTTCAGCTCCAACGGCGGTCTGATGAGCTACATTCCAGGCACGCCTCCGTACACCGGCATCACGCTGGATGTCTTGAATCCGCAACTGGCACGTTATTTCGGCCTAAAAAACTCGACGGGGTTGCTGGTCAAGAGCATCGATCCCAACAGCCCCGGCCTCCGCGCCGGCGTGCAGGCGGGCGATGTGATCTGCAAGGCCGACGATGTGCCCATGACCTCTCGCAGCAAATGGAACCATGCGCTGCGGCAAAACAAGAATGCGGCCATCAAACTGAAGATTCTCCGTGATCGCCAGCCGCAAACATTGATCCTCACCCTGGCCGCCAGCAAATCCTGAGCGATCGGCGTTGGCGTGCGGGGCCGGATTTCTAGCGCCACTCAAGCGACAGAAGCTTGAATGGAGCACCCGCGACGCGCGCACCACAACAAACTACTCTTCGGCAGTATTTACTTCTTGATGACTATAATCCGCGAAGTCGATTGTGCATTCCAAGTTCAACTCCGAAAGCGATGTCATCTGCTCGGGCCAGATTGAAGGGCCACCCCCTCCGAACTTTGCCCACCAGGGGCAATAAACGTACATCTTGATTCCGTCTAATGCTTGAAGTTCTAAAAGGCGGTTCTTGAGCGGCACAATCGCACGCAGAAGCCAGTCTAAATGTGTCCTCAGGTCTCTCGAATTAACGATGCCTTCAGATGAGAGAAACCATCCGTGGGTTCGCCCCGGATATGTTCCCTCCGGTTCCCGCGCGAAAACCTGAGATGTCGGTTCGGTTCCCGCGAGACTCTTCGTAATTTCCCCGGGCTTTAGCTTGGACGAATAAATTAACAGCTTCGCGCACGTTCTCCCGCAAGCCGGTTCTTCATCGTTCACCGGTGTAAATCGAGACGTGATCATGCTCACTCCGTTCCTGGGCGGCTGACCCAGGTCTCAATTTCGCTCCAACCTTGGGTGCCGGATCCCCGCACAACCTCTCGCGCTTGCAAAGTAATTGCTTCGTCTCTATGCTTGCACAGCGCTGGCCGACGGAGTCGGTCGGCTTAGTCCATACATCAACGCCGCGCCCAGAGCCAGCGTGATCGCCGCTGCCAGCAGGCCGGCAGAAAAGAAGTGCGTGCGGTCCACCAGCCATCCCATCCAGAATGGACCGAAGAATCCGCCTAGACAGCCAATGGCGTTGATGAGGGCGATTCCGGCGACGCCATTTTCTCCAAGGTGTTCGGTCGCCGCAGCCCAGAACAGCGGCATGGCGGAGCATATTCCTAACGCTGCAATCGAAAACCCTGCCACGCTAATTGCAACCATGTGCGTGACTGAGGCGATGTACATGCCCAGAGCAGCTGCCAGAAAAGCGAGCACTACATGCCAGGTCCGCTCGCCCGAACGATCCGAATGGCGCGACCACAGCACCATCCCCACCGTCGCTATTACATAGGGGAGAGCTGTCATCCATCCCGTCTGCGCCACCGGAAGCCCTTGTGAAGTGAGAATTCGCGGAATCCAGAAGCCCAGCCCATACAGGCCAATCATCAGGATGAAGTAGCCCAGCGCAAAGCCCAGCACGGTGCGGCTGCGAAATAGATGGAGCCAGGAAGCGTGCGTAGTGCTGGGTCGCGATTCAGCCGCGATGGCAGAGACCAGCCATGTGGATTCCTGCGGCGACAACCAACTCGCTTCTCTTGGTGAGTCCGCAAGAATCTTCGGAATCATCAATCCAACCACGACGGCGAGTCCGCCTTCCAGAACGAACAGCCACTGCCAGCCTCTCAGTCCGGCAATGCCGTTCATCTTCAGGATGGCCATGGACAAGGGCGCGCCCACTACCGTGGAGAGTGGAATCGACACTATGAACAGAGACATCAGCCCACCGCGCACCGAAGCGGGCAACCAGAAGGTGAGATAGAGCACCACTCCAGGGAAAAATCCGGACTCCGCCGCGCCCAACAGAAACCGCATCAGCATGTAGGAAGTGCTGGTGTGAACGAACGCAAATCCCGCCGAGACTAATCCCATCAAAACCAGCAGCACC
The DNA here is from genome assembly GCA_021805955.1 of Acidobacteriota bacterium. The sequence continues at coordinate 3,290 of JAJZDO010000354.1, read as the reverse complement.
GTCAGCCACAACCGAGCGCCGACCTTTGCCAGCATAAAGTTGCTGGGCACCTCGAATGGAACATACCCCACGAAGAAAATCCCGGCCCCAATACCGAACAAAGTATTGCTGAGACCGAGGTCGCTGTTCATCGTCAGAGCAGCGAAGCTCACATTCACGCGATTCAAAAACGTGATGAGGTAGAGCAGCATCAGAAAAGGAATCAACCTGATTGCGATGCGGCGATAGATTCGTTTCAAATTCAGTGCACGCTGTGTCGGGCCGGATACGGCGAGTGGGGAATTGGATAAAGTCACGTGTCGTCTCGCCACTTGAAGGTCAGGCTTTCCAAGTATAAGCACGGTTGCTGTTCATTCGTCTCGTTGTTGAGACGGAAGCGGCGACGCACGTCCCCATCTGCGCCAGTCTTACTTCAACGTCCTCAGTATTCCGTCACATCTTTCCTGGACTCCTCAGGCAGGCGGCGCGCCAGCAATGGCGTAATAAACAGCACCGCAAACAACGTGGTGACCATACCGCCGACCACAACCCTAGCCAGCGGTTGCTGTGCCTGCGCTCCAATGCCGTTGGAGAGAGCTGCCGGCAAAAGTCCCAGGCCAGCCGCCATGCAGGCCATCACGACCGGCCGCATTTCCACCAGGCAGCCGTGCAGCAGGCCTCTCTCCTCGCCTAGTTCATATTGCATGTGTCGCACACCGCGTAAAAACACAACGGTGCCCAGAGTATTGAGTCCAAGCACTGAGGTAAACCCTACCGCTGCCGAAATACTGAATGGTGTATGCGTGATCAGCAGCGAGAAAATGCCGCCTATCATGCCGAACGGAATTACAGCCATGACAATGAGCGCATCGCGGACGGAAAGAAATAGAACATACAAGAGTCCGAGAATAATGATCAGGCTGACGGGAACGATAAACGCCAGTCGATGCAACTCAGCCTGCAGGCTTTCAAATTCTCCCGCCCAGGCGTACTCGTACCCCGGCGGCAATTTCACTTGTTCCTGCAGCCGGGCCTGCAAGTCCTGGATCGTGCTCTGGAGATCGCGGCCCCGAACACTGAATTTGATGGGGACATACCTTCGTCCTCCCTCTCGATAAATCGCAAAAGCGCCGTCACGAATGCTGACGTCAGCGACCTCTCCCAATGGAACCAAGTCGCCATCCGGTGCGGGTAACAGGATTTTCCGGATGACATCCGGATTGTCGCGATCCGCAAGCGGATAACGAACGACCAAGTCGAAGCGCCGATCCCCGAGAATCATTTGCGTGATAGGCGCGCCACCCACCGCAGCCTGAATCGCATTATTAATGTCCAGCGCTGCCAGACCGTAGCGCGCGGCTTTGGCGCGATCGATCTGGATAAGAAGATTTGGTTGCCCTCCGACCTTGAAGATGCCCGCGTCCTGCACGCCAGGCACAGACTTCATGACCTTCAGGATCTGTTCCGACAGCATCGATAAAGTATCGAAATTATCCCCGAACAGTTTCAGCGAGTTTTCGCCCTTGACGCCAGACATCGCCTCTTCCACGTTGTCCTGAATATTCTGGGAGAACCCCAGTACCACCCCGGGATATTTCGCCAGCTTGGACTGCATTTCCTCAATCAATTTGTCTTTGCTGCCATGCAGGTATGCGGGCCACTCGCTTTGCGGTTTCAGATCTGTAAAGACCTCCACATTGTTAAAGGTTGTCACGTCGGTGCCGTCATCGGGTCGACCCACTTGCGAAACCGTCTGGGTGACCTCCGGAAATTTATCCAGCGTGGCGCGCATGGAGTCTGCAATGGCAACCGCCTGCGGAAGAGAAATATCTTGCGGCAACGTGGCGCGAATCCAGAGGTTGCCCTCCTCCAGCGCCGGCATAAATTCTCCGCCTACAAAACGGAAGACGAAGATCGTCACCAGCATCAGCATCACAGCGCCGATCAGTACCACACGGGAGAACTTCAGCGAGAACTTGAGCCAGGGCTCGTATACGCGGAGCACCTGCCGGATCAGCCAGGTCTCCTTCCCTGTCGTAGTTTCCTTCGAAGCTGTGATAAACCCAAGTACCGGCGCAAAGATGACGGCATAAATCAAGGCTCCAATCAGCGCAAAGCCGTAGGTCATCGACATCGGGGCGAAAATCTTGCCCGGCACGCCTTCCATCGTAAAGAGTGGGAGAAACGACGTAAGAATGATCGTTGTCGAAAATATAACGGGCGTTGCGCCTTGTTTAATGCCTTCGACGATCAGATCAGCCGTCGATTCGCCTTCCAGCCGGTTGGTCAATTTGCGATAGATATTTTCCAGCACAATGATCGCGGCATGGACCAGAATTCCAAAATCGATGGCGCCAATCGATATTAGATTTGCTGAGTGGTTCGTCAAAACCATCAGCGTCACGGCAAAGAGCACCGAGAACGGGATGGTTAGGGTTGTCAGCAGCGTGGTTCGGAAATCTCCGATCGTGACCACGAGTACCAGCGTGACCAGAATCAACCCCGTCAAAATAATATGCTCGACCGTGTCTGTCGTGATGTGGATCAACTTGGTGCGATCGTAATACGGTTTGATTTGCATCCCAGGCGGCAGCAGGTTGCCGTGGTTTAGATGGAAGACTTTCTGCTTCAGCGCTCGCAATGCCGGCAAAGATTGCTCGCCCTTCTGCAGCAATACAATCCCCTCGACAACGTTGCTGCCATTGTTGTGCCCCACGCGACCCATGGGCGGTTGAAAGCCCTTTCGTACCGCGGCGATATCGCGTACCAGCACGGGAACGTTGTTGTGCTCAGCCACCACTATCGACCCGATATCGTCGACGGTCTGCAGCAGCCCAACTGAACGCACGTTCACGTTTTGTGCCCCCAGGGCCAGATAATCTCCACCCACATTGGCATTACTGTTCTGGATGGCATTCACTACCTGCGTGAGCGTCACGTTGTGCGCCAGCAAACTGTTTGGATCAACAACCACCTGGTATTGCCGCGTAGTTCCGCCAAACGTAGTTACATCGATGATGCCGGGGACCTGTTTGATTTCCCGAGTGACCAGCCAGTCCTGCGTCGCTTTTAGTTCATTCAGCGAATAGCCGGGACCGGTGAGGATATAGCGGTAGATTTCTCCAATCGGCGAGGTAGGAGAGAGTTCCGGTTGCAGATTGTTGGGTAGCGTCAATGTCTGCAGGTGATACAGCACTTCCTCACGATCATGGAAGTAGTCGCTGTCGAAACTGAAATAGAGCTTCACATCGCTCAAGCCAAAAATACTAATCGAGCGTACTTGTTCAAGATGCGTCTACCCAACTCGACAG
>JAJZDO010000005.1 GCA_021805955.1 Acidobacteriota bacterium | reverse complement strand
CCAGCCGGGGATGTGTCGCTCTACACGATCATCGATCTTGCCCTTCGTAACAGCAAGACCGTGCAGATTGCAGAAGCCGAACAACTGCATGCACGCGGAACATGGAACGAAACCCGCAACGCTTATATCCCGAATTTTTCGATTGGCTCCGGGCTCGGCTATTCCTACGGCTTCCCGATCGGCGGCCCCTACATTTTTAATGTAGGCTCCAATTCGCTGCTATTCAGTTTTTCGCAACATGATTACATCCGCTCCACGAGTGCTGCTCTCAAAGCAGCGACGCTATCTGTCAAAAATGCCCGGCAACAAGTAATCCTCGACGCTTCCTTGAAGTACATCGAACTCGACAACACATTGAAACAGATTGCCGCTTTGAACGACGCAGTCGCACATACGGACACGATGGTCACAATTGTAGAAGACCGCTTGCATGCAGGACTGGAGAGCGAACGCAGCCTGACGCAGGCACAGTTAACGCGCGCACGGATTCAGTTGCGTGCGATTCAGATGGAGGACCATGCCGATGAACTTCGGAGATATCTGGCCTCAATGACCGGGCTGGACGCGGACGCAATTATTCCGGCTGCTTCGACCGTTCCACCGCTGCCCGATCTGGACTTTCATTCCCTGATGCGCGACGAGGAGAATTCCCCCGTAGTGCAGGCTGCCCTGGCCACTGCGGAGTCGAGAAAGTTCAACGCAATGGGAGATAAGAATCAGAACTACCGGCCCACCGTCGGCATGGCATTTCAATACCAGCTATTTTCCACGTTCAACGGCTACCAACAATATTACAAGTCATTCCAGCAAAGCAATATTGCTATTGGCATTCAAGCGGTTTTTCCGCTGTTCGATCCCATTCGCCGGGATAAAGCGCTGGAGTCGAAAGCAGAAGCGGTTCGCGCACAGCGTCAGGCGGAGTTGACCCGCATCCAGAACGATGAAGGCAACTTTGCCCTGTGGCACAGTCTTCGTGAACTCGAAGCTCAGGAGCAGGTGGCCGACCTGCAGCAGCAACTTGCGCGTGAGACTCTCGCCTCCATCGTGACCCAGATAAACCAGGGCGCTGCCAATGGTCAACCAGTGCCGCCACAGCAGGCCGATCAATATCGCGTTGAGGAGCGCACCCGCTACGTGGATATGCGCGACGCGCAATTCAATGTAACGCGCACAAAACTCGACCTGCTGAACGCCGTGGGCGGCCTGGAAGATTGGGCAAAACAGAGTACGCAACCAACGGCCAGTTCCACCACGGTTCAGTCTTCATCGCCATCTCATTGAAACCACAATATATTTGCCGGCAAATCTCCTGACCTCCAATCGCATCCAAATAGGAAAGACGACCAGAGGGACCCTGTCTGCCTGCCATCGGGAAACGACATTCCAGTGCCTTCAAGTGGTAAACTTAAGGTTGAATCTATGCCTCTAAAAACAATCTTTCTTAACCCGCCCTCCTTTCAGAACTTCGATGGTGGCGCCAGTTCGCGCTGGCCCGCCACCCGCGAAATTGAATCCTACTGGTACCCCGTCTGGCTAGCATATCCAGCGGGAATGCTGGAAGGTTCGCGCCTGCTCGATGCCCCGCCGCACCATGTCACCGCGACGGAGACCATTGAGATCTGTAAGCAGTACGAGTTTCTGGTGCTCTTCACCAGCACTCCCGGCTGGCAGGGCGACCAAAAACTCGCGGAAGCCATCAAGGCGGCCAATCCCTCGATTCGCATCGCATTTGTTGGGCCGCCGGTCACAACATCGCCGGACCGCGCCCTGAACGAGTGCCCGGTGATCGACTTTGTTTGCCGCCGCGAATTCGATTTCTCCGTCGTCGAATTTGCCAACGGCAAGCCGCTGAATGAGATTCTCGGCATCAGCTACCGCAACAATGGCCAGATCGTGCACAATCCAGATCGCCCGCAGGTCGAAGACCTGGATGCATTGCCCTGGGTCACCGACATCTACGCGCGCAACATGGACGTGACCAAATATAACGTTCCGTTCCTCCTGCATCCCTATGTGTCGCTCTACTCCACCCGCGGCTGCCCCGCGCAATGCACATTTTGTCTCTGGCCCCAGACCCTCAGCGGACATGCCTGGCGGAAGCGTTCGACCGATGATGTTGCCGCGGAAATGGCCCACGCGAAAGAACTTTTCCCGCAGGTGAAAGAGTACTTCTTCGACGACGATACGTTCAACATTCAAAAGGTACGCACCATTGAGTTGTGCGAGAAGCTCAAGCCGCTGAATCTCACCTGGTCCTGCACCTCCCGCGTCACCACGGATCGCGAGACATTGAAGGCGATGCGTGAAGCCGGCTGCCGGCTGCTCATCGTGGGCTTCGAATCCGGCGATCCGCAGATCCTGAAGAACATCAAAAAGGGCGCCACAGTGGAACGCGCGCGCGACTTTACTCGCGATTGTCACGACCTTGGCCTGACCATCCATGGCGATTTCATTCTAGGATTGCCGGGTGAAACCAAGGAGTCCATCCGCAATACGATCAATTTCGCCAAGTCCCTCGATGTGGAAACGATTCAGGTTTCCATTGCCCACGCATATCCGGGCACCGAGTTTTACGACTTCGCCAAGAGCAACGGTTTCATCATCAACAACGGCGCCATGGTCGATGAAGAAGGTCACCAACTCGCCCACGTCGAGTACCCCGGCCTGCCCACGGAATACGTTCTCGAGATGGTCCATCGCTTCTATGACGAATATTATTTCCGTCCCAAGGCGGCGTGGCGCGTGGTCAGCAAGGCAATTGCGAATCGCGATCTACCTCGCCTATATGTCGAAGCCAAGGCTTTTCTGAAATTGCGCGCGCAACGCAACCGCGTGGTTGCCAAGAGCAAACGGGACAAGGCAGCGTTGGCGGCAACGCAACAAGTGGGAGCCTGAGGGTCGCCGTCAGTCGGACTCGATTTTATCCGCGCGGTCAGCCCCGAAAAAGCTGACCGCGTTTTCTTTGATAGCCGCAGCACCCTGAGCCAAACCTGCGACGCAGGTGGAGGAATTTTCGCCATCGCATTCTCGCAATCCACCATGACCTTTCGCCGCTATCTGATCCTGGGCGCTGTGATGGTCTGCGCATCTGTGGGCGACACGTTCTTGAGCGCCGGAATGAAGCAGGTTGGACCGGTCTCGCTGCATCACCTGCTCACTCTCCTGGTTGCGCTGAAAAATCCCTGGGTGTTTAGCGGCATACTTTTTCTCATCCTATTTTTTGCCGCCTATTTGACGGCGCTCTCCTGGGCCGACCTGACATTTGTTCTCCCCGCCACTGGCTTTGGCTACGTCATCATTGCGCTGCTGTCGAAGTTCTGGCTGCAGGAAACCATTTCACCCGCGCGATGGATCGGCATCTTGCTCATCACCCTGGGAGTCGGTTTCGTCACGCAAGGCCCCTCCTACACGAATCACACCCATCCGGATCCGCGCGAGGCGGTCGCAGTTCCTGCCGGTACCGGCGAACGTACCGCAACACAGAAAAATGGGCGCTCGGCATGAATCTCTCTGGGGAAGCTTCCGTCTGGTCGATGATTGGCGTGATCGTGCTGCTGGCTACGACAGGCGATGTCCTGATTGCCGGAGCCATGCGTCAAATCGGAGATTTCGATGTAATCCGCAGCCATTCCGGCTTCAAAGGAGCCATCCTGGCCGTATTGCGCAATGCGCGGTTTTTTTTCGGCGTGCTCTGCATGGCCCTCAGCTTCTTCTCGCTCCTGTTCGCGCTCAGTTGGGCGGATGTCAGCTTGGTCGCTCCCGCATCGGCGGCCCTCACCTTCGTCACGAACGCATTCGCAGCGAAATGGATATTGAAAGAAAATGTCGACGGTCGCCGTTGGATCGCGGCGGTATGTGTGTGTACGGGTGTGTTTTTTCTAAGCCGCTAGTGGAATCGAATTCCCTACTGGAACAGCCGCATCAGTCCCTGCGCGGGCAAATCGGGATGCAGATATTTCTGCGGGCTTCCCGCTGCTTGCGTCAAAGCCTCCGCTGCAAGGTAACCGCTGCGCACCGCGCCTTCCATCGTCGATGGCCAATCTGTAGCAGTCCAATCCCCTGCTAAGAAAAGTTGCGGCCACGCAGTGGTGGGCCCCGGTCGATACGCATCGATCCCCGACGTGACGGAAAACGTCGCCCGTACTTCTTTGACAACCGCAGCCTTGACTAGCTTCGCTTCTCGCACCACTGGAAAGAATTCTGCCAGCTCCCGCAATGCCAGATCGAGTATCTCCTGGCGAGATTTTGCTACCAGCGACTTGGACGCGCTTACCACCAGCTCCAGATAGCTTCCTGAACCCTCCGCGCGTCGCTGTGGCTGCAACAAAGTTTTGTTGTACATCCATTGGATCGTGGTGTCGAGCAGAACCGCATGTTCCAGTTCCGTAATAGTGCGATCGAACCAGAGATGAATGCCCGTAATCGGCGAATGCTGAAAGTGTTCCAGTTGCCCGGCGAGTTTTTCGTTCGCGCCATCATCCCGCGCTGGGAATTGCGGCAATAGTTTCTGCGCGGACTCAAACGGGACCGCCAGCACCACAGCGTCCGCCTCGATGTTTCCACCTTCATATTGAATTTGCCAACGGCGATTTTGCTCGTCATATGCAAAACCGTCAACGCCGGTACGCAAGCTCGCTTGGCCACCATGCGATTCGATAAATCCCAGTGCGTGTCCATACAATTCGCTCAGCGGAATTGTTGGCACTCCCATCCACCCGGCCTGCGCGGACTGCATAAACGATGTGCGGAATACCATCCCCGCATACTGCACCGACAGATGATCCAGGTCCTCATTCAGAGCACTCACCAGCACGGGATTCCAGAAATGATCGATGGCGCGTTGTGTTTGTCCATGGCGAGCCAGCCAGTGAGCGAAATTTTCTCCGTCGTCTTCGGGCACACCTCGCAGAAAGGCAAGCATTCCGCGGCTGATGGCAAGCTTGTCCGCTATCGACAGTGCAGAAGCGCGAAGAAAGGAAACTGCAGTATGCAGCGGCGCCGGCAAGAAACCCGGACGCAGCAGGCTCCGCCGACCGCCGGGTTCTAGAAAAGTAATGCGATCGAACCAGCGAATCCGGTCGGCAACCTCCAGCTGACGATAGAAGGCGATGAGGTTGGTGCAACAGCCCAGAAGTACATGCTGGCAGTTATCGACAACCTCTCCTGTGCCTGGATGTTCATAGGAAGATGCGCGTCCGCCGACATACGGTCGCCGCTCGACAAGATGCACGCGATACCCGGACTCCACCAGCGCGCATGCAGCCGACAGGCCCGCAAGACCGCCACCGACCACAGCGACATCGCGAATCGTCTGAGACTGGCTTCTATCATCCATGTCGAATTGGGCAGGAGTCATCACAGATATGTGCGATCTTCTACCTTGCTTGGGTGCTGCGCAAGCGAAACGCCATCCACAATCCGCGCAATAGAATCCAGACCTTCTCCATCGTCGGCACTTTCACTTTCGACGAAAACACCTGGTACTGTTGGCTCTCGATGCGCTGCAACAAACGACTATAAATTGTGACCAGCACCCACAGTGCTGCGCGGCTGTCCGCGGAAATGAGCGGCAACAGGCTTTCCGCAGCCGTGTAATACTGGCGTGCGCGCAACGCTTCCAGTTCCATCAATGCGCGTTCATCTTGCGTCAGAGGTCGATTTCCGCGAATCGAAGATAGTTCCTCCACGGTAACGTGATGGCGTTCGAGATCGTCGAGCGGGAGATATATCCTCCCGCGCTCTGCATCTTCGCGCACATCGCGCAAAATATTCGTCAACTGAAATGCAATTCCCGTTTGCTCCGCCAACTGCTCCGCGCGAGGATCGTTATAGCCGAAGATGCGAATGCAGACCAGGCCCACAACCGAGGCAACGAAATAGCAGTATCGATACAGATCGTCGAAGGTTCGATAGGTTACAAGATGGCTGGCCGCGGATGACCCCGCGGCAGACTGGCCGCCATATTCCGGCAGCGCAGTCAAATCCATCATCGTTCCATGCACCAGTTGATCGAGCAGCTCGGTGGAAACACCGAAGCGTTGTTGCGTATCGCGCAAGGCTACAAAAACAGGATTGTCTGTGGCTTCGCCAGCGGCTGCACGATGCCATTCCTCCAGCCACCGCTGCATGGCTTGGAGTCTCTCTTCGCCGGGCAATCGCTCGTCATCCGCCAGGTCGTCCGCATGGCGCATAAAGGCATAGACGGCGCACATGGCAGCGCGCTTCGTCTTCGGCAACGCGCGAAAAGCATAGTAAAAGTTTTTTGCTTCGTGGCGTGCGATTACCTCGCAGGCTGCATACGCTTGTTCAACGAAAGAACTCACGCAGCCTGCCTCGCGGTGAGTTTTGCTGCGAACGCGCGCAACAACAATGCAGCCTTGCGCGGCTTCGAGATGACTGGTCGAGAGCGCAGCACGTTGTAGTTCTGGCTTGCGATGGCACGCAAAATCTCCTGGCCTCCGCTGCTGAACAATTGCAGATCGACGGCGAGTTCCCTGTCGACCCGACCGAGCAGGGGCAAACCCTGCGCAAATAGCTTTTGTGCGAACTCAACCTCATATTCCATCAGATTGCGAAATTCCGCAGTGAAGCGTTGGTCA
>JAJZDO010000239.1 GCA_021805955.1 Acidobacteriota bacterium | reverse complement strand
TCGCACACAGCTTGCAGGCAGCCGCGCCACGCCGGGGCTAAGGCACTTTGCTCTTCGTCATCAGGCAAATCGTTCCTGAGCCATGAATCATTGACCCGTGAATCCAGGATCGAATAATAGTTTCTGTGGACCTGCCGCCCCTCCGGGCAGCGTCAGTTGGAGGTCGATCCGCGTTAATCCACCCCGCAAAGTCATCTCATTGAACCACCAGGCGGACTGGTAGGTCACGTAAGGGGACAACGCCTCCTGCCGATCAGTGAACGCGACGTAATGGCCTGCGCCGCCCGAAGGCTGCATCAGCAACGCGATGGTTTGCGAGGGTCCAGAACTCTGGAATGCCACCTGAAAGTTATAGACCACGCCATAATTGCCATCATCGTAGACCTGTGTGCCCCAGTCCACGGAGTCCACTCCGAGTTCATACTCATTCGGCATTGGGTTCGAGTACTTCTTTCCCGGAGCGGAGGTATCGACCGATAGATATTGAAGACCACCCGTCGTTGGAATGGTGAAGACTCCAGAGCGGTTGGCGTGAGCAAAGGTGCCTCTAATGTGGGTGTCCCCGGGAAGGACGGGAAGAGAAACCGGGTCGGACGGCTGGTCGCCGATGTACGCCACGGTTGAGACCGTCGCCGTGCCAGGGCTGAAGCCGCACGGCAGATTCGGACGTTCCTCTCCCTCCGGCGAGAACGCGGCGGCAAGAGTTTGGAAGAGATTGATCGGCAAGGAGAGCGACCTCGTGTCGCCCCGGCATCGACAGGAATGGCAACTAGAAAATACTCCAGGATACCCGAGGCAGTATCGCCATTTGGCAAGTTCTGCACTTCGTAATACGTCTTGCCGGGAAGAAGCAGACTGGCGAAGCTAATGCTGCGCCTGCTTGAGATGAAACTGGCCGCTGCCGCTTGTCCGGCCACATCCGGGGCAGCGTTGATGCCCACGCCTTTGCCGCGTGCAAAAAGGACCTCAAGCTGATTGGAAGTATTGGTAACGGCGACTCCCACCGACAGGGTCTGAGCGGTCTCGTTCTGATGATGGTAAAAGACGCGGAAATCGCCCTGCACCCGGTCCCGGTACATCGCCGCCGGCAGATGGCCTGCGCTTTTAAACTGCTCCGGAGAATCGGAAAGCAGAAGCGTTCCGCCGCGAAGCGTGAGGGTCGGCTTTGTGATGGCTGTGGGAGTACCAAGAGTGGAAAATGGCACCAGTCCCCCAACCTGGCTTTGTTGCGCGCGCGCCGCACCGCCAAAAGTTACCCTTAAGATGACGGCAATACATGAAATTCTCACTCGATACGACATCAAGGTTCACCTCTTCCTCGTCGTTGTCTGGATCGCACTCCGAACTGGGCTCTCCAAAATCGCCGCTGTTTGGAGCATTATGACTGTCTCTCCACCAGTTTCTAACCGGTTGTGCCTCCGCCGCTCGCTCGTGAATATTCTTTAAAAAAACGTGCCTGGCGAAAAGTTCTACTGCTACGCACGTTTTGTATAAAGCAGTTACTCCGTATAAAAGGTCAAAAGGAAGTATTGATCGCAAACTGATACACGCGCGGCGTATTTGCCTGCGTCAACACGATGCCAAATAGCGAGGATGCAACGGATGTATTGGGGTTGGAGAAAACTGTTTGTTCTAACGCGTTGAATGCCTCGGCGCGGAATTGCATCGTTGCTCTTTGCGTCAGCAGGAAGCTTTTGTGAATGCTGAAGTCGACATCTTTGTAGGAATCATCCCGCAAGCCCCCGTTTTTCCTTCCCATGTTTCCATAGGTGTAGGGGGCTGGGACTGAAAATGCAGCAGTATTGAACCAGGACAGTCCTTGACGCACACGTTTATGTGCCGCGCTGAGCCCAAGATTAGGGTCCACTCCAGGAACAAGGTTGGGCCGTTCAGTCGGGTTGAAAAAGCCAATATTATTATTGGGGGCTGCCAGTGTAAATGGCCGGCCACCCTGCCAAATCCATGTGCCGGCAGCCTGCCAGCCGCCGAGAATCGCGTTCTCCCAGCCTGACAAGTTGGCGCCAAATCCCCGTCCACGGCCCACCGGCAGGTCATACACGCCGCTGGCCAGCAAAGCGTTCGGCACGTCCTGGTCCGACAATGCCTTTTCGGCCTTCAGATTGTAAACGTCCTGGATCGCTGTCGGATCGGTAAACGCGGCGCCATTCCCAACACCTCCTATGTCCAGGGTTTTCGACCAGGTATAGGAAGCCTGCAGTGAAAGTCCTCTGGAGTAACGCTTGACCACTTGAAGCTGCATGGACTCGTACCAGCTATCCCCGAGATTTGGGCGGTTTGAGATGACACCGTTGTATTGCGGATATTTGGTGTACAGAGCACCTTGTGTAATGTTCGGCGCGGACAGAGGACCAGAATGGATGACACCATGAAATGGGTTGGCGACCTGCTTGGCGAGCGCCGAGCCGAGCGAAAGATAGGAATCCGGCACCTGGCTAAGGCTCAACCCATTCAATGGTAAATGACGGCCCCGGCTGCCAACATAGTCCGCCTCTACCATCAATGTTTGACCGATCGCGCGCTGCACGGACACGTTCCACATCTGGTTGTTTGGATAGGAAATGTTCCGAAGCTGAGCATAGATGGGTTGCCCGAGATCTACCGATGTTCCGGCAGCGCGACCCGTGGGCTTAGCCAGCCCGCCGGGAAATGGGTTTTGGAGAAAAACGGAAGGAGTGATTGGACTGGGTTGATCGATGTCATCCTGCTCGTTGAATCCTTGCGCTGTGTTGGCTTCCAAAGACAGCGGCAGATAGAAAATACTGAACCCGGCACGGACAACTGTTTGGCTGTTAATCGCATACGCAACTCCAATGCGAGGGCCGAATCCCGTGAACGGAGTGTCCCATATTGTGCGCGGATTGGTGCCGCCCGCAAACTCAAGCGTTCCCTGCAAGTTCATTCCTGGAACCTGCCCATTCAGGGGCGAAGCAGCGGAAGGATCGAAATACGTGATGCGATTGCGGGCCTCTTCAGTGCCAGATTCCCGTTCCCAACGCAATCCGTAGTCGACAGTCAACTTGGACGTGACCTTCCACGTATCCTGTCCGTAAAAAGCGAAATAGCGATGGAAGATCGTGAGTGGAGTGATGTATTCATCATAGGATCCAGGCGACATTGCTCCCAGGAGGAATGTCGCCATTCCAATGCCGGAAGTAGTATCGCTTTTCAACGGGTTCGCCTGTGTATAGACGCCACTAAATGAAAAGTTTCCAGTGGGACTTATCGTTTGAAACGGCATAAATCGATATAGCCGCAAGCCCGTTCCGAGGTGTATCTCATGGTTCCCATGCAGATAGATGACACCCTCGTTTAGACTTATCGTGTCGCGCGGCTGGTTGTTATATCCTTCTCCTCCCAGCTGTGCCATGCCCAAATGATTGTCACCTACTCCGATATTCGGAAACTGTAATACCGTCGCGAATTGACTGAGATACCCCGGGAACCCTAGCTTTCCAGGGTCAAACCCATAACTGATTGGAACCTGGTTCGGATGAGCGCGCACATAACCCAATCGAAAGTCATTCACCAGGGTTGGCAGTATTGAATAGTCGTCTCCAAACACAAAATAGTGAAATGTATCGTATATGGTTCGACCGCTGGAGGCACCGGTTCCAAGATAATCGGGTGTAGTATTTACATGCTTAGATGCCGCGTATTGTGCAAAAAGATTATGTTTGCTCGACACATTTTCATCGATTCGCACATCGTAAGTATTGATATGGATTGGGTTCACCCCACCGAATATGTAGTTATCGATGTAGTTTGCCCCGCTGACGTTAGGAAGCGGATAGTACTTGGTAGCCGCTGCCGCGACAGGGTCAATCCTGGTATCCGGGATTTTGTTTCCTGAAAACGCAGTGCGCGTATAGCTGGTGCAGGAAGGATCCGCACATTGCGTTGTGGTGGGATCGTAGATGGTGAAAGGCAACGCTGAAAAATCTCCCGTCCGTTCAGCCGCTGTTGGAACAGTCATTAAACCGGGATCATAAGGACTTCTCTCCCGCATACCCTCATAGTTAAAGAAGAAGAAAGTCTTATTGCGCCCATTGTACAAATGAGGAATATAGACAGGTCCACCGAAAGTTGCCCCAAACTGACCCCGGCCAGCGGAGGCCCGCTTGACATGGTTGTGATTATTTTGCCATCCATTCGCATTCAAAACGCTGTTTTGAAAATAACCATAGAGAGACCCGTGATACACATTTGTGCCGCTTAATGTGGTCATGCTGACCACGCCGCCAGACGTCCTACCATATTCCGCAGAAACGGCACCCGTAACCACTTGAAACTCATTCACAGCGGTCATTGGCGGCTCGAGGGCAATCCCGTTGAAGTCGCCGATTGTATCGGGGACGCCGTTGATCAAAAGCTCGTTCGAGCTGGTCCGGCTGCCGTTAATCGCGAACCCATTATCGAAGTAGTCCCGGTTGCCGTCAGCCCCGATGGCAGTGGAAGGTTGCGTCGGTACGACTCCCGGCAGCACCCGGACCAGCGACATGATGTCGCGGGTCTGTACGGGAAGTTCCTGGACCTGCACGTTATCCAACGTGTCATGAAGCGTCGGGGTCTCTGCATCCAGCAATTGGACTGCGGAAGCCTTCACCGCCACGGTAGTCTGTTGCGCCCCAACATGCATGGAAAAATTGAGCGTGACCGTCGCGCCCGTGCTCAACTGGATGCCCGTTTGTGTGACGGACTCGAATCCAGGAGCCGATATCTTCAACTCGTATTTGCCCAGGGCCAGCAGCGGAAATATATATACGCCTGAGGCGTTTGTGGTCGTAGTCTGTACGTAACCCGTTTCGAGGGCCAAGGCCGTTACGGCGGCATGGTTGACAGACGCACCTGCGCTGTCGACCACGGTCCCACTAATCGATCCTTTGGCGGTTTGAGCTACCGCGCTGCATATCATCATAACGAAACAAGTACACACGGCTGCAAGTCGAATGCGTCGGCGACAGTGCATTTAGAAGACCTCCTTGAGACACAATGTTCTATCTGCAAAACTGTATAGACAGCCTTACATTATGTCAAGAAGAATTTCTGCCAGCGCCGAGAAGCTCAACCGGTACTGCCCGGCGGCGATTCCCTCGGCGTTCTTGTGCCGCGCTCTGGTACAACCTGGGCGGCAACTCTGTCGTCACTGGTTTCCCCGGGAAAGTACACCATCCTCAACAACTTACAGTCCGCTTGTTGCACGCAGTAACCACAGGGAAAAGCCCTTGCGCTTCACCGGTCCCGCCTGGGGTGTTCCGCTCAGCCCCGCTGCGGTCATGTCCTGCCATGTAGGAGACGCGAGTTTCTGAAGGTTGACCAACGCGTTCTTCCGAAGACTGCCGGTCAAGTTTGCGCGTGTAAGAGCAGCCACAATTTCCTCCCCAGAGAGAGAATCGCCGCCGCCGAAATGCAGCGACGCCGGGTCCGCATCCAGCCAGGAATATGCGGCGGTCAGCTGCGCTGCCGGAAACCAGGGCGACTTGAGTGTGACATCGTCGAACCAGAACACTGGCTGACCATGCTGTACAAGCCAGCGTTGCAATCCCTTCAGTTCTTCAGGATTTGCGTCAATCTTTTTCGGCGTTGTGTGGTACTTCAGAGACCAGACGACAGCGGCGGCGGCGGCTTCGCCGATTGCCCACTCCGTGGGATGTAAGCGGTAGGCGCCGTTTGTAATGTGGGTTGTGCCTATGTCCTTGGAAGCTGCGAGCAGGTTATCGGAGTCCTTGGGAATCAGAGCGCCAAGCGGGATTTCGTATGGCTTGGAAGCGGAAGTAAAGTCCTTTCTCTCACAACTGTGAATATCGATCGGATACTGACCAATCCCGACGCTATCGGGATAGAGCCTGGCACGCGCTCCTTTCTGGAATTTCACTGCCAGGTCCTGCTCGACGATGGTCCTGGCGGCGACGACCCGGCGCGACTCACGAATATAAGGCTGTTGCGCGAGGCCATCGGCACTTCCCATCGATTGCATTTGCAGTTCAAGCTGCGGATATCCATGTCCCGCACCATCCTCTCGTTTCGCGTCGTGCTGGAGCCACCACGCGAACCCAAGCGAAACTCTTTTTCCTTGCTGCAGCGCGCTGGCCTGTGCGAGTGGATCGTTAGACAGCAGTCTGGGATCGCAGTAGTCGTTGCTGTCCCAGTTGATCATGCTTAGATCGCCGGAAAACGCCCCGGGACGAAACTGCGCAGCATCGACCAAACGGCGATACGTCCAGAATGAGCCCGGCGTTCCCGGGTTCTTGGAAAACATCCCATACGTGAGCACGCTCCCATCGCCGTTATCGACCGAAAGGCGATAGCGGTGCTTCAAAGCCTCATAATAGGAAGGCTCAACGCCAGATTTTGCAGCACGATTCGCGTTCAGCAGAATGAACGGATAGGTAAAACTCTGGATCGCATATGGGTCTGCGACGACCGGCGCATTCGGTTCCCCGGTTTCGCTTCTGGCTTCCGCTCCTACGCGATACGGCAGACCGGCAAGCTGTAGGACATCTCCCCACTCTGTAGCGTCAAGGAAATAGCGTCCATTCAAACGCAGCCATAGCTTGTCCGTAAAATCGTATGCCAGAACGCTATGAATGGAGGGGCCATCGCTCTGTACACTTGTA
>JAJZDO010000235.1 GCA_021805955.1 Acidobacteriota bacterium | reverse complement strand
GGGCTGTCACACCATGATCCACGGATCCAACATCAATGCGGCTTTCATTCGGTAATGGGGCCGACCCCGTGGTTCCGCTTTATTGACGCTTTTTAAAAGTGAGGATCGAAATGAAAAAAACAGAAGGGCTTTTCAAGCGGCACCATCAAAAGCTCTCACCCGCAATGGCTCCGCGTATTGCCGAGAGCATTGGAGTCGCAATCTTGCTGATCGCCACTGGCGTCGCCGGCGCCCAGGTTGCGATGCCGGATACACCGTCAGTCGCCCCGAATGGATACACACTCCACGGGGCCATCAATCTGGGTGGGAACATGACCAGCCTTACCGGCAGTGGGGCCATGTATGACACGCTGGTCAACATCCAGTCCGGGCCGCGCGTGCTGGGCAGTTCTTTTCATATGCAGGCGCTGCCGACCACAAAGCATACTCTTGTCGATTCGCTGACAGCTTTCAGCACCGGGTGGGGCGGGAACCCATACGACCTGGCCACGATGGACTTCTCCAAAGGCAAAATCTATCAGTTCTCGGGAAGGTTCCGTCGCGACCGGCAGTACTTCGATTACAACCTGCTGGGCAACCCGAATATCCCTTCGGGGCAATCGATCCCGATCGGCCCAACCAATGCGCCCACGGGTTCGCTCGCATGGCCGCAGGTAAAGCAATCGCCGTTCCTATACAACACGGTGCGCAGAATGACGGACACGTACCTCACGATCTTTCCAATCTCCAAGGTCACGTACCGTTTCGCATACTCGCAAAATGTTTTCCAAGGTCCGAGCCTGAGTCCCGGCGCGTCGAGCCCCTACTTCGCAGCCTCGATCGGCACGAATACTCAACTGCTCGAGCAGTATCAACGCAACAGTACCGACGATTTCATCGGAGGGATCGACTGGAAACCCGTGTTGAAAACCACGCTGACATTTGAAGAAGAGATCGATCATTATAAGAACGGCTCCTACTTCACTCTGGCCCCGAGCGATTTCATCGTTCAGGAGGCAGATGGAACAAAGGTGGCTCCGGGCGGATGGGACAGCATTCCGCCTTACAGCCTCGGCAGCTGCAATACGGGAAGCATGGGCACCGCACCCTACACGATCCTGTCGCCCGCGCAAACCACGGGCGGGCTACCCATTATCAATCCGGCTTGCAGTGTTGCTATCAGCTATCTGCGCAGCCAGCCGACGCGCATCCTGTACCCCACGGAGATTTTCCGGTTCCAAAGCTCTAGCATCCCGAACATTGCGATGAACGGCGATGTGCGCTACACCAACGCGAACATGAACCTTCCCAATTACTATGAGAACTTCCAGGGACTGTCCGGGGCGGTTCGTTCCATCACTTATACGGGCAATGCAAATGCCAAGCGGAAGGTCCTCGCTATCGACTACGGCATCAATTGGAACGCGACGAAAACGATCAGTGTTGCCGATCAGGTTGTCTTTTCCAATGTGCAGCAACCCGGTGTCGCAAACATCTCCAGCGGGTCCACGCTGGTTACGCCTCCAAACCCGAACGAGACCCTGAACTACCTGGGTCCGCTGGCTCCTGGAAATCCAGTCAAGGTTGAGGGCAATCCCAACGGCACGCCTCAGCCAGGCTTTTTCGGACAGAAGTTCGTGACCAACAACCTGATGGCGACCTGGGATGGTTGGTCCCGCGCGACCTTTTCTGTGACCTATCGCTATCAAACCCACATCATCGCGGAAGGCATTCCTCATAACGCTCCGCTGGCCCCGGGCGCGACCAACAACGGAACCGTCACCATTCACGAAAACGGAGGAATCTTCAACGTCGCTCTGCGTCCCACCGAACACTGGGACGTCAACGGCAGTATCGGACTGTTCTATAACGACAATGCATTCACCGCGGTCACTCCGCGGCAAACGCAGCGGTACAGAGTGCATACCATCTACAGGCCAAAGTCCTGGGCAACGATTTCGGGCGCCTTTAACGACGTGGAGCGGCATAACAACACGAACAACACAGGCACGCCCTCTGCAGCGGGGCCGCTGGATCACGTCGACCACAGCCGGGTCGTGAGTGTGGGAGCGGTGATGTCGCCGAATGCGCACTATGGGTTCGACTTCAACTACTCCTACAGCGATGTGTATACCTCGACCAACATCTGCTACGACGCCGCCGCCAGCCCCACGCTACCGGGCGCTGCGACACCCAGCGGCACAGCCTGCCCCGGCGCGACCGTGAGGGGAGTTACCTACTATGAGTTCGGGCCTGTCAAGGACTTTATGGATGCTCCCACGCAGTACGGATCGGTGGCTCTCCATCTATCCCCGACCAGCCGAATCCAATCCAACATCGGATATACCGTCAGTTCCGTAAACGGTAGCCGATTCTTCAACGATGCGCGGGATGTGAACGGCTCGCTGGTCTCCACGTATCTGTCTCCTTACGTGAATCTTGCATGGACGGTTCGTAAGGCATGGATTGTGAGGGCAGAATACAACTACTACGGCTATGGCGAGGGCGGACCTTCCGGTGCAGCTTTATGCAGCACTTCCAATCCCACGCCAACGTCTCCGGTGACCCCGGTTCCCTGCAACTCTCCCACGCTGGCGGGACTTCAGACCGGTCTCACGATATCGCCTTCCGGCGAGACTTCGCCTCGGAATTTCCATGCGAATAATGTGACCATGGGTCTGCACTATGAGTTTTAACCTGGGTTCACGGATGACAGCAACACGGCAGTTGAAAAGGAGAGCGAATGATGAAGAATCGAATTGCACTCGCAGTCGTTAGCGTCATGGCCATTTCGGCGATGACAGTGTTCGCGCAGAGTCCAGGAGCGGACACCTATAAAGCAAAATGTGCAATGTGTCACGCTGCGGATGGCAGCGGTGCGACGCCAGCCGGGAAGGCCATGAAGACGCCCTCTTTCAGTTCGCCGGAGATGCTGAAAATGTCGACGGCGGAGATGGTCGCGACGACCAAAAATGGCAAAGGCAAAATGCCTGCGTATTCCGGCAAACTGACCGGTGCGCAGATCAATGAAGTCGTCGCCTATATTCATACCCTGCAGAAGAAGTAGTTGCGGGCAGCAATACGCAGCGAACTGCTGGGAAAGTTCACGAGGGCTTCCGACAACAACAGGGCCCTCGGTTGCAAGCAACAACCGATCTACTGTGGAAGCTTATGGGGAAGAGTCATGCGACATGATCTTCCCCATAAATTTTCCCTAAAAATTCGCTCTACGGCGCGGACTCGGCAGCCGTCTCTGCCTGCAATTCGAAGAGCAACAAAGAGCGGGCCGTGACGCCGTAAGACTCGCCGGTCGCGAACGCTTTCTTCTCGAACGATTTTTCTGCGGTGTCCTCGATATTGGTGTCGATGAGAAGCGTCCATGCGTTGCCGCCGGGATGTTTCGGCAGGGTGAACGTCACCAGGTCGAAATGACCGTTGATCACCATCAGCATAGTGGCTTCATGTCCGCGCTGGTGAATGCCGGTCGTCTGGGCGCGGCCGTCCATCAGCATCCCAAAGCAGCGCATGGCGTCATCGCCCCAATTGGCACTTTCCATCTCAGCGCCATTGGCATTGATCCATGTCACATCTTTCACGCCCAGTTCCTGGTTGTACTCGCCGATGAGGAACAAATTGCGGCGAAAGATTGGGTATTGGTGGCGCAGAGAGGTAAGCTTTCGGACAAATTCAACCTGAGCCTTGTTTTTCTGCAGCAGGCTCCAGTCCACCCAACTGATGTCGTTGTCCTGGCAATAGGCATTGTTGTTGCCCTGCTGCGTCCGAGCAAATTCATCGCCGGCGACCATCATGGGAGTTCCCTGAGAGAGCAGTAGCGTGGCCAGCATATTTCGCATTTGGCGGCGTCGAAGCCGGTCGATCTCAGGGTCGTCGGTTGGACCTTCAACACCGCAATTCCAGGAAGTCGTGTTGGAATTTCCGTCCTGGTTTCCTTCTCCGTTCGCTTCATTGTGTTTTTCGTTGTAGGAGACAAGGTCGTTCAGCGTAAAGCCGTCATGGGCGGTAATGAAATTGATGCTCGCCCACGGCCTGCGACCCTGTTGATTGAAGATGGCGCCGGACGCGCAGAGACGTTGTGTCAATGCCGCGGCGGATTGACCTCCTTTCCAGAAACCACGCACGTCGTCGCGAAACTTATCGTTCCACTCCGCCCAGCCGGGTGGAAATTCACCTACCTGATAGCCGCCGGGACCGCAGTCCCATGGCTCGACAATCAGTTTCACCGTGTTCAACACGGGATCCTGACTGCACGCTTTGAGAAATCCGCTTTGGTTATCGAAGCCATTGGGTTCGCGGGCCAGGATCGTACCCAGGTCGAAGCGAAATCCATCCACCTGCACCTCTTCCACCCAATAGCGCAGACTATCGGTGACCATCTGAATCACGCGGGCATGGCTCAGGTTGACGGTATTTCCAGCGCCAGTGTCATTGATGTAGTAGCGAGGATTGTCCGGCATCAGCCGGTAATAGCTGGCATTGTCAATGCCCTTGAATGACAGTGTCGGTCCACGCTCATTGCCTTCCGCGGTATGGTTGTAGACCACGTCGAGTATGACTTCGAGGCCGGCCTGGTGAGTCTGGGCCACCATTTCTTTTAATTCGCGCAACGTCTGCGCACGGTCGGAAGCATATCTTGGATCTGGCGCGAAATAACCAATGCTGTTATATCCCCAGTAATTCGTCAGTCCCCGATCCAGCAAATGACTATCGTTAATAAAGGCATGGATCGGAAGCAATTCAATCGACGTGACGCCGAGGGACTTGATGTAGTTCAGTATCGCCGGCTGCGCAAGCCCGCAATAGGTACCACGAAGGTTTTCCGGTACAGCGGGATGCTTTTTCGTATAGCCACGCACATGCATTTCATAAATGATCGTGTCATTGAAAGGGACGGCCAACTGTCTCTGGCTTCCTCTTCGTACCCGTCCGGGAGATCCCCTCCAATCGAAATTCGGATCGACGACAACACACTTGGGCACGAAGGGCGCGCTATCGCGCTCATCAAATGTCAGGTCGTCCATCGACTCCATCTTGTATCCGAAGACTGCAGGATCCCACTTCAGTTCGCCGATGTATGCGATCGCGTATGGATCGAGCAATAATTTGTTCGGATTGAATCGATGCCCGTTTTCCGGCTCGTACGGACCATAGACGCGATATCCATAGACGGTGCCCGGACCAACCTCCGGCAAGTAGCCGTGCCAAATCTGGTTGGTGCATTCGGGCAATTCGATGCGTTCGCGTTCCTGTTCACCTTTGTTGTCGAAAATACAAACTTCCACCTTGGTTGCGTGGGCGGAAAATATCGCGAAATTTGTTCCACTGCCATCCCAGGAAGCTCCGCGGGGATACGGCAAGCCCTCGCAAATTGTGTTCGTCGGTGTTTCGGTCATCCAGTCGCTCATTCCTTTCTTTAAGATGATTCATTGCAAACGCAAACGCCTGTAGATGGTGCGATCCAGACAGTTAGATGCGCCATCCAGAAAATGGCCGGACAGATTTCTTCCTGTCGGGTTCGAAAGGGTTTTACGCCCGACCAAAAATTCTCTCTATTGTTGCATGAAGCATCGCTGAGTTACGCCCAAAAGAAAAGACCTGGAAGCCCATACAGACATCGTTGGAACTCCCAGGCCCTGATTATTGCGTGAAAATTCTTCGATCGAACTCAGCTAGATTTGTTTCACCCTTCCCCGCGTAACCAGCCGCAACAGCAGGGTAAGAAGTACTGCTCCTCCAACAGCCACAACGATGGTATAGATGAACCCACCATGGCCGACAAATCCCAGGGTTCGCATGATAAAGCCGCCGACGATGGCGCCAATAATACCGATCACCATGTCCATGAATACGCCATAGCCACCGCCGCTCACGATCTTGCCCGTGATCCAGCCCGCGATAATCCCAACGATGATCCACCAGAGTATGAACATTATCGATTCCTCGTTCTAACGGACTTTTGCAGGCGCCTGCGACCTCAGTCTGCAATGTAGGGATAAATCTAGCAGGATCAAGGAACCTTGGCACGTCTAAATCCTCTGAAAAGCACGCCGAATTCGATTGAATTCGATTTCATATTTCAGCAACAGTTCATGGCCGAGCGCATTGCAGTGGAGCATGCGCGGGAGTGGATTCCAATCCGACAAGCAACTTTTGCCGTACCTATATTGTCAGGGAATGCAGTCCATTTGCGTTGATAAGGAAAAACCGTGTACGGTTGTATGTCGACCGCGCGTGCAGACGCCCGAGTCAATTTTTTCCATCGAGCTATTCCATTGCCTGAGATGCCACCGCAAGACGGCACACTGACGGACCAGCAACTGACGGACCGGCAGTTGATAGACCAACTGCGGCGACGACAGCCCGATGCTCTGTCGCGTATGTACGATCAGTACTCGACCATGGTGTATTCCGTCGCCTTGCGTGTGCTGCGCGACGGTGCAGCGGCGGAAGACGTAATGCAAGAGGTGTTTTTGAAGTTGTGGCAGCAGCCGGAGACATTCGCAGACCATCGCGGAAGCCTTGGCGGATGGCTTGCGGTGGTGACGCGCAATCGAGCTATCGATCGCATTCGTGGCAGCCGAAGATTTGAGAATGTAGAAGATCTGCACTTGGCTAATACCGTGGACATGGGAACCGAGGCCGA
>JAJZDO010000702.1 GCA_021805955.1 Acidobacteriota bacterium | reverse complement strand
CATGTTGACTTCTCCAATGGCACCGCCCTGGTACATTTCCTTGGCTTTGGCGACCAACGCAGAGCTGACACGTTGCGAACCGATTTCCACGATCCGATGATTCTTTTCGGCGGCCTCAATCATGGCGAAACCTTCAGGCACAGTATGAGACATCGGCTTTTCGCAGTAGACGTCCTTGCCGGCCTGGCAGGAATCTACGACCACCTGCTTATGCCAGAAATCCGGGACCGCCGCAATGATGCAGTCGATATCCTTGCGATCGAGCAACTCACGATATTCGCGCGTCGTTTGCAGGTTAGGATTGCCGGTAATTTCTTTGGCAAGCGTGTGGCGTCCATCGTAGAGATCCGCTGCTCCAACACATTCGACGCCGGGCAGCGCAATCGCGTTCGATAGTAACGCCGAGCCTTCCATTCCGACGCCCACGATTCCAAATCTAAGGCGGTCATTCGCGCCCACAGGTTTGCTCGGGGCCGATTGGATTTTTGGTTCGAGGGCGATGGCCTTGGTATTCGAAGCAAACAGCCCTCCGGCAGCAATAGCGCTGGTTTGCAAAAACTTGCGACGTGAAAAATCACTACTCATTTTGTTTCCTCCAAATGAATCGATCGCTGTATCCACGATACCCCTACTCTAGGCTGCTGGGGGCGCTCGCGGTACACCGAACATCAAAATTGAAGGCCTTCCATGAGTGTGCATGGAGAGCCTTCGCTTTTCCAACCCAGCGACTCGTTAGTAGTACAGTTTCAAAGCAAGCTGCAAGATTCGTGGACTGTTGCGTGAATAGGTTATCTCGCTGAAGCCGCTCGGATTTGGATTGCCGGGCTGCGGAGGTTGGTAACCATGACCAGCAAAGGCAGCGTTGTTACCTGGTTGCCCTAACTCTGTGTGGTTGAATAAATTAAAAGCTTCCGCCCGGAACTCAAGCTTCGTCTGCCGCACGATCGAGAACTGCTTGAAAACGGAAGCGTCAATGTTGTCTAGAACTGGACCCCTTGCGACATAAATCGGTCCGCCTAAAGGCGAGTAGTCACTTTGGCCTATCGCAGTTGCGGCAGCCGGCTGGGCAAACGCATTTGGGTTGAGCCACTGAATCTGCTTGTGGCCTCCCGTATACAAACCCTGTCCTGGAACCCGGTTCGCGAAGCAGCCAAAGTCCGCGGTGGTCGAGTTTGGGCAGCCAACACTAATTGGACTGCCGGATTGGAAGGTGTAGATGCCGTTTACAACCCATCCGCCGATGAACGCGTCCGCTGCGCGATTCACGCCGTTAGCGAACATCCGGTCACGTCCCACCGGCAGCTTATACGTTCCCGATACGTGCACGACATGGGTCGTGTCCGCATCGCAGAGACCGTAGTCACCCTTGATCCCAAAGCCTGCCAACCAAGGTGCGCGATAGGTGGCAACGCTGCCATTGTAATTCTGATTCGACATACACTTGCTCCACGTGTAATTGGCGAGCAGATCCAATCCGTAACTCGTTTGATGTTGATACGTCGCCTGCAATGAGTTGTAACTACTGGAAGCATTGGTGCCTTCCCACTGGCTATTGGAATAATTGAACGCCGGGAAAGGCGCATAAAGCTGCGTATTTGTACCCGGAGGCAACATGATGCTGGGCACGTTGTGGGCAGTCAGAGTATCGAGATGGCGACCTACAATTCCAACGTACCCAACCTGCACCGCATCGTGGTTTGTAAATTGATCCTGGACCGCCAGGTTGGCGGTTTGATTGTAAGGTGTTTGGAAGTTGTACTGGCGTCCGTTGAGCATAACGCCAGCGCCGCTCACCTGAGTCGCATTATCCAGATTTACAGTGGTGAAAGTGTTTTCCAGTGTGTACGTCTGCCCCTGGCTGCTGGTGAAAGGCGTTTCCGAGTTAGTTGCGAACTGAGACTGGCCAAAGGAGAAGGGATAATTATTGCCGATGTTCCCGTAGAATCCGATGTTATCTAGTGCGCCATAGGTAATTCCGTATCCTCCACGAACTACGACAGTCGGTTTGATACGATAGGCAAACCCAACCCGAGGTGCGAAGTTACCTTTCTGCGTGAGTCCAACAGCGTTATTCGAGATGCAATCCAACGTGATGCCGCTCGATGCTAAGAGTGCATCGAATGCGGCAGACCGAGGAACCTTGCAGCCCTGCTTCGGCATATAGTATGTCGCCGGACCAGATCCATCGCCATCTCCAGATTGGATAAAGTTGGCCTGCCGCCCGTGAACCTCGGCATAAGGGGTGGTGTAATCCCATCGCAGACCCAGGTTCAAGGTCAGGTTTTCCGTGGCCTTCCAGTCATCCTGGAAATATGCTCCCCAGTAATATCGGAGATCTTTCGTCGGCGCAATGTTCGATCCCTGCCAGTTCGATAGACCGCCCAGATTGCCGATTCCACCGTCGCCGGCAGGCAGACTGGATCCGGTTGGGCTCAGCAGGAAATCCGCAATGCCTACTGCGCTGTTGCCGGAGGTAGGCGAGACTAAATCCGGAACATCCGACCACAGACCGCCATAGCTAAACTGTCCCAACGGAGCGGGAGACTGAATAATGGACGATCCGAAGCGATTGAACTGCATGCCCACTTTAAACGTATGGCTGCCATGCACTTTGGTTAGATTGTCCATTAGCTCAAGCGCCCGGATGGAAGAGTAGGTCAACTCGCTTGCACCCAGATTTGTAAGGCCGCCGCTAATTTGGATCCTTGGCAAACCACCGTATCCTGGCACCTGCGGAATTCCACCAATCCCATATTGCTGGGGAATGCCGGTTTCGTTTGCATACGTCGGAGCAACGCGATAGACATAATTGCTATAGCCAGCATGAAACTCATTGGTCAGGGTGGGCGCAAAGACGTGTGTCCAGCCTCCGACAATCATATAAATCGGGTTGGCTTGATTGCCTGTGCCATACACGTTTCCGTCGGCAATCCCAGGCAAAGCACTCGGCAGCACCACAACGTTGTTACTCCAGTCCCAGACCCCAAAGATAGTGTCGTTTGGACCTGGATTTTCATCAATCCGAACATCGTACTGATGGGTATTGTTTGTCTGGCCTGGAGATTGAAAGTAATCATTGAAGAAGCCAGATTGGTTTGCAGCAGGATACACTCCCATTACTTTTACGGCGTTCGGATCGATTCGGCCAGCGGGAATCTGGTTCAGCAGCGCGGGATTCTTGGTGGTAAAGTCTGTAATCCCGGCAATGCTGCCGCCGGCATAAAACGGGTCGCGAACATAAATCGTCTGACCTGTTGGGTTCGTCAGGCCCGAGACCGGATCGATCCCGCCGGCTGCGACCGCACGGGTAGTGGCCGGATCGAGAACAGCGCCAAATGGAAATACGCGTCCAAGCCCATCTGACTTGGTGCCGCCGTTGTTAGTGATCAAATCCTCGAGATTGCTGAATCCGCTACTTTGCATCAGCGCCGTCGGCACTGTGTCCGAGTACTGCTGCGGTGTGGAAATTAGATTTGCCTGGTAATCGAAGAAGAAGAAGGTTTTATTCCGGCCACTGTAAATTTTCGGGATCCATACTGGACCACCAATAGTTCCGCCAAAATCGTTCTGGTGATACGGCTGCCGGACGGTCCCGCCGAAAAGCTTATAGAAGTAATCGTCTGCATTCAAATTCGTGTTTCGCAGATATTCCCAAAGATCGCCATGAAACTGGTTTGTACCGGATTTTAGAAGGGCATTGATAACGCCACTGGTGGAGTGCCCGAACTCGGCACTATAATCGCCGGCCTGCAACTTGAACTCTGAGATGGCATCCGGCGGAGGAGTGATGTTCGCACCGAATCCTCCATATACCTCGATGTTGTCGTCGACGCCATCGAGGCGGAAATCGTTTTGCCAGGGGATATTGCCATTGATATTGAAATATGAGCTGCCTGGCGCTGCGCCAAAATTAGGATTTGCCGTGGTAACACCTGCGTTCAACTGCGCCAGCGAGGTCCAGTTCCGGTTGACAAGGGGAAGATCGTTGATTTCCTGGCCTTCAATGGTCTGCCCGACAGAGGCATCCTGAGTCTGAAGCAGCGGGGCAGCGGCAGTAACCTTTACCTGCTGATTCTGCGAGCCCACGCTGAGCGGAACATCGATATTGTTAATCTGCTGCACATGGATAATGATGTTCTGCGTGACATAATCTCCAAATCCCGCGTGGGTCACCTTCAGCGTGTATGTGCCGGGATTGATGGTGGGGAACAGGTATGTTCCGGTCGAAGTAGACACCGTTGCAAGAGGCACACCCGTGGCATTGTTGGTCAACGTCAACTGGGCCCCGGGCACGACTGCGCCGCTAGAATCGTGTATGGTTCCGCTCAGACTACCGGTGGCGATCTGTGCGGCGAGTTGCGAAGTGGCCAGCAATCCTAAGATCAGCACAAAAACGACCGAAACCATGCACGTCAGAAGTCTGGCTTGCATGGATGTTGGTTTTGCTGGATGAGTGGTAGCGTAGCGACCGTAATTTTCGACATTGTCCGACAGCGGCAACGTTAAGGCCAAAAGTGTAATGCGGAAATCATTGTTCATCATGCGGCACTCCCTCGAAAGATCTTGCATTCAAATCCATTGCGACGGTTGCATGGTTTGTACTATTCCGCGCTAACACATGTCAAGTATTAAATCGTTTTTGTAGATTATTCTTCTCTAAATTTACTGATTGACGTGGGTTGTAGAAGCTGATATTAAATCGAACCAATACCATGGCAGGAAGAAAATGACCAGGATCAGTTCGAACCGCAGACGTGTGACATTGATGGATGTAGCGCGAGCCAGCGGTTTTTCGCCGTCTACGGTATCACTGGTTTTGAATGAGGCGCCACTTGCGCGCTATATTCCTGAAAAGACCAAGCAGAAGATCTTGGACGCCGTCGAGCGGCTGGGATACCGGCCGGATATCTTTGCCCGCTCGCTTCGCAGCCAGCGCAGTCAAATGATTGGCGTTCTGGTGATCGACCTTGCAGATCCCTTTTGCACACTCATCCTGCAGGGCGTTGAGCGCAAACTGCTGCCTACGGCCTATCTGCCGATCGTCATGGATGCTCACAATCAACCCTCGCAACTGGAGCGATATGTGGAGATGATGATCGAACGCCGCGTGGAAGGTTTGATTACGGTGGCCAACTGGCTGCTGTTCGACATCACGGTACTGGAGGATATCGACGATCGCCAGATTCCTACGTTGGTGGTGGGGCGCGATCTGGAATCCCCGACTGTGAACTCTGTGCTTGTGGACAATGAGGCGGGCGGCTATGCAGCCATGGAGCATCTGTACCAGTTGGGTCATCGCGAAGTTGCCTTTGTGCGCGGCCCGCGCCGAATGGCCGACAGCCGCATGCGCTGGAAGGGCGTTCGACGTTTCGCGACGGATGTTGGACTTCGATTGAAATCGTCCCTGATTCGCGATCTGCCAGGCACGATGGATTCCAGTTCAAGCTTTGACGGCGGTCTGAAGGTCGCAAATGAATTGATCCAGTCCGGCGAGAAATTCACTGCGATTCTGGCCTTCGACGATCTCACCGCTTATGGCGTCATTCGCGCCTTGTCCGAGGCGGGGCGACGCGTACCGGAAAGCTGTTCGGTCATTGGTTTCGACGACGTTCCGCCGTCCGCGCTCAGCACACCCGGCCTGACGACAATTCAACAACCCATGAGAGAAATGGGAGAATATGCGGCCGACTACATCCTGAAGCACCTTGCCCATCGGCGCGAAGATGGAACCCAGCCCTACGGCGACAGCCACTTGATGAAGCCTACGCTGATTACTCGCGGATCGACTGCGCCGGTGACAAAATCCGTCCGCAAAAAGAAATAATCCCTGCCAACATGGCCGGCATCCCATATCAAGAATTGCCTTCCTTCGGAAAATTCTCTTTTCATATATCGTGAATCGAGTACTACTGTGTATACGAATCCGCGAAGACAGCAGGGGGAACGTGGCAGAGATCGGGCGAGGTGGGTTGCGATCTGACGTCGCGCAGAGGCAATGGATTGAGGGTTATGCCTTTCTGCCCTTACGGGTAGCGCCTCGGGGTGCATAGCCGGCTTGCAGGCGGGGTAGGTGAAGCTCGATATCGACTGCTTCGATGGATCGCGAGTTGCCTGAGGGGGGAAAGAGGCATCGTTCCAGGACCAGGAAGCCATAGGCTGCAATCGACAGGGTTGCATGATGATGAAAACCGCGCCAGTTCCGAACAAGACTTTCTGCGGCTGCAACTCCAGCCACTCCCGCAGCCAACGGGCTTCCGTGTGCGAAGAAACGATCAGGTCCTGCGAGGAGATATCGAGATAGACATTCGGCTTCTGCAGCAGCGATCCAATTTCCCGTACATACGGCCAGCCGCCATGCAACAGCACAAAATTGGTCTTCCGCAAGCGCGGATCGTTGAACAGAGGCTCCAGCAATAACGGATTTACGCCGGTGATGGAAAAGTAGCTGCAGGCTCCCGCCATGGCATGCAGATGCACGGCCATGCCGAGACATCCGCATTCCATTGCGATTTAGCGGAACAGAAAATCCTGCAGCAATTTGTATTCGGCAGCATCTGGCGTTCCACCGGCAACCCATCTGGCATAAATCTTTTCGACCTGAGCGCGGGGCGGATCGCTGAAGTCGAACGACCGCAGGTAT